>DATHTC010000142.1:0-11257 GCA_035463735.1 Gaiellaceae bacterium
TCGAAGGAGGGCTCGGATGTCGTTTCACCGTAACGCCCAGCTCGGACTGGCTGGACGGCTCGCGTTGGTGCGCGCGGTCGAAGAGGGCTGCTCGTTGAAGGCGGCCGCGGCCGCCTTCAACGTGTCGCCGGCGACGGCTCATCGTTGGTGGCATCGCTGGCGGGAGGCGGGCGAGGAGGCTCGCCGATCGCTTGCCTGTCTGCTCGACCGCTCGAGCCGACCGCGTTGCTCGCCACGGCAGCTCGCACCCGAGCTCGCCGACCGGATCTGCGCCTGCCGGCGCGAGACCGGCTGGGGGCCGCGCCTGGTCGCCGGCGCGACCGGCTTCTGTCACTCCACGGTCTGGAAGGTGCTGAAGCGGGCCGGCATCTCGCGCCCGCCGCGGACGGTGCGTGAGCCGGCCAACCGCTACGAGTGGCCCTGCACAGGCGATCTCTTGCACATGGACACCAGCGAGTACGTCCGCTTCCAGCAGCCCGGCCACCGTGTCACCGGCGACCGCCGAAGCCAGCACTGCCAGCAGCGCGACGGCGTCGACATCGTGCACGCGATCGTCGACGACCACTGCCGGCTCGCCTACGCCGAGATCCACCCAGACCAGCGCGCCGCCACCGTGGCCCGCTTTCTCGAGCGCGCTCTCGACTTCTACGCCAGCCACGGCATCAACCCACGGCGGCTGATGACCGACAACGCCTGGGCCTCGCTCGCAGTCGCCTCGTTCGTGAACTGCTCAGCCAGCACGACATCCGCCACCTAACGACCAAGCCCTACCGTCCACGCACCAACGGCAAGGTCGAGCGCTTCCACCAAACGATGGCTCGCGAGTGGGCCTACGGCGTCGTCTACCGCTCACACCGCGAACGCACAGCCGCCCTGCCACACTGGCTCGACCACTACAACCGCGGCAGACCACACAGCTCACTCGGAGGCCAACCCCCGATCAGCCGCGTTCACAACCTATGCGGGCAGGACACCTAGGCGCCGAGCACGCGCGCGGCCAGGACGGCTGCGTTGCGGGCGTTGTCGACGCCAACGGTCGCGACCGGCACCCCCGGCGGCATCTGCGCGATCGCGAGCAGTGCGTCGAGCCCGTCGAGCACGGACAGTGACGACCGCAGCGGGACGCCGATCACCGGCAGGTCGGTGTGCGCCGCGACGGCTCCCGGCAGCGCCGCCGCGAGGCCGGCGCCGCAGATCAGCACCCGCAGCCCGCGCTCCCGCGCCGTGCGCGCGTACTCCGCCACGGCATCCGGGGTTCGGTGCGCCGAGCGCACGTCGAGCTCCCAGGCGATGCCGCGCCGGTCGAGCTCCTCCGTCGCCCCCGACATGCGCTCGCGGTCGGACTCCGAGCCGACGAGGATGCCGACGAGCGGGCGCTCAGGCGCGGACACCGGCCGCCTCCGACGCGATGTCGGTCCGCGCGCGCATGCCCGCGAACGATATGCGGCCGAGCGCGGCGTAGGCGCGCGAGCGCGCGTCGGCGATCGTCGCGCCGACGCCGGTGACGCCGAGCACGCGCCCGCCGTTCGTGACCACACGGCCGCCGCGGTTCGCCGTTCCCGCGTGGAACACGAGCGCCCCCTCCGCCTCCGCCTCCTCGAGGCCCTCGATCGGGGTCCCGACGTCGCCGCTCTCGGGGTAGGAGCCGGCGGCGGCGACGACCGTGACGGCGGCATCGTCGCCGAATCGCGGCTCGAGGCCCTCGAGCTCGCCGGCCGCCGTCGCCGCCAGCGCCTCCAGCAGGTCCCCCGCGAGGCGGGGGACGACCGACTGCGTCTCCGGGTCGCCGAACCGGCAGTTGAACTCGAGCACGCGCGGCCCGTCTGCGGTCAGCATCAGCCCCGCGTACAGGAGCCCGACGAACGGCGTGCTGCGGCGCGCGAGCTCGGCGACCACGGGTCGGTGCACCGTCTCGACGATCTCCGCGGCCAGCGAGTCGTGGACGGAGGGGACGGGCGAGTAGGCGCCCATGCCGCCCGTGTTCGGGCCGCGGTCGCCGTCCTCGAGCCGCTTGAAGTCCTTTGCCGGCACGAGCGGCACGACCTCCGCGCCGTCGACGAGCGCGAACAGCGAGACCTCCTCGCCCTCGAGCAGCTCCTCGATCACCAGGGGCCCGCCGAACGCCGCCGCCGCGCGCAGCGCATCGTCGAGCTCCGCCCGCGTGCGGCAGACGAAGACGCCCTTGCCCGCGGCGAGCCCATCGACCTTGATCACGCACGGCGGCCGCGCGACCGCCATCGTCGCCGCAGTCGGCACCCCGGCCGCGCGCATCAGCGCCTTCGCGTGGGACTTGGATCCCTCGATGCGCGCGGCGGCGGCGCTCGGGCCGAAGACGGCCAGCCCTGCATGCCGGAGCTCGTCGCCGACGCCCGCGACGAGCGGCGCCTCCGGGCCGATCACGACGAGGTCGGCGTCGATGCTCCGCGCGAGCGCGAGGAGGCCCTCGCCGTCCTCGGCGCGGACCGGGTGGCAGTGCCCGAGGCGCGCGATCCCGGGGTTGCCGGGCGCGGCGTGCAGCTCCGTCAGCCGCTCGGACCGCACGATGCCCCACGAGAGCGCGTGCTCGCGCCCGCCCGATCCGACCACCAGCACCTTCACCGCCGGGACTCTAGAGCCGCGGTCGGCGTGTTTCGAGCCGCCCGGCCGGGAGCAGGACGCGGGCATGTCGATGCGCGATCCGGGCCTCGACCGGCACGAGTGGGAGAGCGCGTACGCGTCCCTCGACGCGGCGCTGCGCGACGACCCGGAGCAGGGCCTGCCCGAGCTGGCCGACCTCGTCGAGCGGATGCTCGCCGACCGGCGGGTCGACGGCGACGGGCCGGGCGACGACCCGGAGCTCGTGGCGGAGTACCGGTCGGCGCGGGAGACCGCCGACCGCGTCGAGCGGGGCGGGGCGGATCCCGGCGACGTCGCCGCGGCGATCGAGTCGCTGCGCGCGGTCTACGCGTCGCTCGTGGTCGAGCGCAGCGCTCCCTAGGAGCGGCTCCGCCTACGCGGGCCGGAGCAGCGTGGCGCCGTCCTCGGTCACCGTCCAGTGGGGGTTGTGGGCGACCTCCCACGGGTGCCCGTCCGGGTCGACGAAGACGCCGGAGTACCCGCCCCAGAACGTCGCGGCGCCCGCCCGCGCGATCCGCGCGCCCGCCCGCTCCGCCTCCGCGAGTATCGCGTCGACCTCCTCGGGCGAGCGGACGTTGTGCGCCAGCGTGATCCCGCCCCAGCCGCCCGCGTCGGCGACGGCGCTGTCCTCGGCGAGCCGGTCGCGGTCCCAGAGCGCGACCACGAGGCCTCCCGCCTGGAAGAAGACGACGTCGTCCTCCGGCGCCGCGTTCGTGCGCCAGCCGAGCGTCTCGTAGAACGTGCGCGCGCGGGCGAGGTCGGCGACGCCGAGCGTGAGGAGGCTGACGCGCTGCTCCATCGTCACGGGAGCGAGACGACCGCCTCGCGCGCCTGGCCCGTGCCAACGAGCGACACCGACACGCCCACCTCGCGCTCGACCAGCTCGACGTACCGCCTCGCGGCCGGCGGCAGGCCGCCGTCGAGCGGCTCGCGCCACCCCTCGAGCACCTCGTACACCGGGGCGGCGTGATGGAAGTCGCTCTGGTGCGCCGGGAAGTCCGGCGTCTCGTCCCCGTTCGGCAGGCGGTAGCGGACGCAGACCGGGACCTCGTCCTCGTGCGAGAGCACGTCGAGCTTGGTGAGCGCGATCGAGGTGAGGCCGTTCACGCGCGCGGCGTAGCGGAGCGCGACGAGGTCGAGCCAGCCGCAGCGCCGCTCCCGCCCCGTGGTCGTGCCGTACTCGCCGCCGAGCTCCCGGATCCGCTCCTGGTCGGGCCCGGCGATCTCGGTGGGGAACGGCCCTTCGCCGACTCGGGTGACGTACGCCTTCGCCACTCCGACGACCTCGTCGATCCGTGTCGGCCCGATCCCGATCCCGGTGGCCGCGGCGCCCGCGACGGGGTTGGAGGAGGTGACGAACGGATACGTGCCGTGGTCGAGGTCGAGCAGGGTGCCCTGGGCGCCCTCGAGCAGGACGCGCCGTCCCTGGCGAAGCGCGCGGTCGACGAGCAGCGAGGTGTCGGCCACGAGCGGGCGGAGGCGGCGGGCCAGCCGCTCCAGCTTCTCCGCGACCTCCTCGAGCGCGAGCGGCTCGATGCCGTACACGCGCTCGAGCCAGACGTTCTTCTCGGCGAGTGCCGTCTCGATCTTCTGGCGCAGGATCTTCGGGTCGAGCAGGTCCTGCACGCGGATTCCGAGCCGTGCGGCCTTGTCGGCATACGCCGGCCCGATCCCGCGGCGGGTCGTCCCGATCCGCAGCCTGCCGAGCCGCCGCTCGGCGGCCCCGTCGAGCGCGACGTGCCACGGCATGATCAGGTGCGCGTTGCCCGAGACGTGGACGTCGTCGAGCGCGAGCCCGCGCGCCTCGAGCGCGTCGAGCTCGGCGACGAAGCTCTCGGGGTCGATCACGCAACCCGCGCCGATCACGCACGCAGTCCCTGGGTAGAGGATCCCGGACGGCAGGTGGTGGAGCTTGTAGGTCTCGCCGTCGGCGACGATCGTGTGCCCGGCGTTGGGCCCGCCCTGGTAGCGGCAGACGACGTCCGACTCGCGCGCGAGCAGGTCGACGATCTTGCCCTTGCCCTCGTCGCCCCACTGCGCGCCGACGATCACGGTCGCGGGCACGCCCGGATCTTGCCGCACGCGCCGGCCGGCCGCGCCGCCAGTCCGCTAGCGGAACGCGCCGGCGGGCATCATCGTGGTCATCCGCAGCACGCGCACCTCGTGGCCGCGCGCGCACGTCGCCCACCCGTGGGCCGCGTCGAGCCTGAGGGCGCCGTGGACGACGGCGTGCGAGCACCCCGCCGCGACGGGACGCTCCTCCTCGCACGCCTCGCAGATCTCCGTGAACGACGTCGCCCGGGGCGCGAGCCAGATCGTCTGTTCCATCCCGTCACCTCCCTCCGTCGTCGACGAGGCGCAGCAGCGGGCGCCGCTCGTGCTGCTCGAGCTCCTCGATCAGCTCCGCGAGCGCGTCCACGATCGCCCCCGGGGGGCACCCGGACCGGGACGACAGCCCCTGGACGATCGCCCCCAGGATCGGCAGCTCCTCGGTGACGAGCGGCCAGTCGGGGGTCGGCGTCGCTCTCATGCGGCGAGATCGGCGAACTTCGCGTAGCGCTTCAGGAACGAGAGCTTGACCGCGTCGGTGGGGCCGTTGCGGTGCTTCGCGACGATCAGCTCCGCGAGCCCCTGCTGGTCGGACTCCTCGTTGTAGTACTCGTCGCGGTAGACGAACGCGACGATGTCCGCGTCCTGCTCGATCGACCCGGACTCGCGCAGGTCCGAGAGGATCGGCCGCTTGTCGTGCCGCTGCTCGACCGCACGGGAGAGCTGCGACAGGGCGAGGATCGGGAGCTCGAGGTCGCGGGCGAGCACCTTCAGCTGGCGCGAGATCTGCGACACCTCCTGCACGCGGCTCTCGGCGCTCGACCCGGAGGTCATCAGCTGGAGGTAGTCGACGATGACGAGGCCGAGCGACGGCTCCTTCGACTTCAGCCGGCGCGCCTTCGACCTGAGCTCCATCATCGTGATCGACCCGGTGTCGTCGACGTAGACGGGCGCCTTCATCAGCTTGTCGCCGGCGGCCACGAGCCTCGGCCAGTCGTCGGCGGCGAGGCGGCCGGAGCGGAGGCGCTGCGACTCGACCTTCGCCTCGCTGCACAGCAGCCGCTGCGTCACCTCGGCCTTCGACATCTCGAGGGTGAACAGGGCGACGGGGATCTCGTGGCGGACGCCGAGGTTCGCGGCCATGCAGAGGGCGAGCGCCGACTTCCCCATCGAGGGCCGGGCAGCGACGATGATCAGGTTGCCCGGCTGGAATCCCGAGGTGATCCGGTCGAGGCCCCGGAACCCGGAGGGCACGCCCGTGATCTCGGCGCCGGCCTCGTAGAGGGCGGTGATCCGCTCGAACGACTCCTTCAGCAGCGTCTCGATGTGGCTGAACTCGGTCGAGACGCGCTGCTGCGAGAGCTCGAACATCACCTGCTCGGCGCGGTCGACGAGGTCCTGGGTCTCGCCGGGGCGCTCCCACCCGAGGCGGGCGATCTCGCCGCCGACGCGAATCAGTCCCCGCAGCGTCGCCGTCTCCCGCACGATCCGCGCGTAGTGCGCCGCGTTCGCCGTCGCCGGGACGAGCGCGGCGAGCTCGTGGACGCGGGCGCGGCCACCCACGGCCTCGAGCTCACCGCGCTCCTCGAGCGCGTCGACGAGCGTGATCGCATCGACCGGCTCGCCCTTCGCGTAGAGCGCCAGCGCGGCGCGGTAGATCGTCGCGTGGCTGTCCCGGTAGAAGTCGGACGCGTCCAGGATCTCGCTGACCGCCCCGATTGCGCCGGGGGAGAGCAGCATGGCCCCGAGGACCGATTCCTCCGCCTCGAGGTTCTGCGGCGGAACCGGGGCGGTCAGGGGCGAGACCTGGGCGACCTGGGCGGCCACCGGGCTAGTCAAGACCAGACACGGCTGCGCCGCCACCCTGTGAACAACTGGTGTTCCTCGCGCCGGAAAGGGGACACACGCAGGGATGATAGAACAGGTGTTCGATGCTCTGCGAGTGGCTCTTGTGGACAGTTTCGCCGCTGCGAGCGGGAAGTTTCTGACGAAATCCCCAGCGGTGTGGACAGCGGCGGGCGCGCGTCGCCGCGCCGGCGGCTAACCGGAGCGCTCGTCGGGGGCGGCGTCCGGCTCGGCGGAGGCGTCCCCTGCATCCGCGCTCGCGAACAGCCGGTCCACCGCAGACACCGCGGCGTCGCCGCCTCCCGGGGCGGGCCCCTCGGCCTCGGCCTCGGCTCCAGCCACCTGCGCCGCCTCTGGCTGCGCCGCCTCCACCTCGGCCGCCTCCGCCTGGGCCGCCTCGCGCTCGGCCGCCTCCATGGCGGCGAGCTCCTCCTCGGGCGGCAGCTCGCCTCCCTCGGGGACGACCAGCGTCTTCACCTCGACCTCCACGCCCTCGAACACGTGGATCGCGACCGCGTAGCGGCCGATGCGCTTGATCGGCTCCTCGAGCGCGATCTTGCGGCGGTCGACGCGGATCTTCCGCGTGCGCCAGATCTCGTCGGCGACGTTCGTCGGCGTGACGGAGCCGAAGAGGGTTCCGGTCGGGCCCGCCTGCACCTCGAACCGAAGCACGGTCTTCCCGAGCGTGTCCGCGATCGACTGCGCCTGCTCGGCGGTGCGCGCCTCGTGCCGTGCTCGCTCCGCCTCGCGGCGCTCGAGCTCCTTCACCTTTGCGGGCGTGGCGCGCTCGGCGAGCCGCCGGGGGAGGAGGAAGTTGCGGGCGTAGCCGTCGGCGACGTGGACGACGTCGCCGCGCAGCCCGAGCTTCTCGACGTCGTTGAGGAGGATGACGTCCATGGCTACCCCGAGACGTAGGGCAGCAGCGCCATCTCACGAGCGCGCTTCACCGCGATCGCGACCTGCACCTGGTGGCGCCGGCACGCGCCGGTGACGCGCCGCGAGCGGATCTTCCCCTTCTCGGAGACGTACCGCCGCAGCTGGTTGACGTTCTTGTAGTCGATCTGCTCGACCTTGTCCTTGCAGAAGAAGCACGACTTGCGCTTGCCTCCGCCGGCCTTGTCGCTCGGGCGCCGCGGGCGCCGGTCCTTCGTCGCTGCCACCTGTGCGCTGCCTCCTAGAACGGGATGTCGTCGTCGGCGGCCGCGGGCGGGAAGTCCGCCTCCGCGGCCTGGGCGGCTGCCGGCACGTACTGCGGGCCTCCGCCGATCTCGGCGTCCTGACGCCCGCCGAGGAACTGGACGGAGTCGGCGACGATCTCGACCGCCTCGCGCTTCGTGCCGTCCTGGGCCTGGTACTCGCGCCAGTCGAGGCGCCCGTCGATCGCCACCGGGCGGCCCTTCGACAGGTACTGCGCGCAGTTCTCGCCCTGCTTGTCCCAGACGGTGATCGAGAAGTAGTTCGGCTTCTCGCCCCACGTGCCGTCCTGCTGCTTCTGCCGCGAGTTCACGGCGATGCGCAGGGAGCAGACGGCGGTGCCGCTCGGCGTGTGCCGGAGCTCCGGGTCGCGCGTCAGGTTGCCTACGAGGACGACGCGGTTGATGCTGGCGGCCATTCCTTACTCCTCCTCCTCGTCGGTCGAACGTTCGTTCGATCCAGCGTACCCCGCGGCTCCGACGGCCGCCGGCGCCGGAGGCGGCGCGGACGTGCGCGAGCCCTCGATCCGGTGGGTCGGGAGGTGCCGCATCACGCCGTCGGTGATCTTGAGCACGCGCGAGATCTCGTCCAGCGTCTCCGGCTCGGCGTCGAAGTGCAGCAGGTGGTACGCGCCGTCGGTCTTCTTCTGGATCGGGTAGGCGAGCCGCCTCCTGCCCCAGACGTCGTGGGTCACCCACGCGCCGCCGCCCTTCTCCACGAGCTCGCGGACGCGGCCGACGATCTCGGACTGGCGCTCCTCGGCGAGCTCCGGATCCAGCATCAGCAGGATCTCGTACTTGGTCGCGGTCAACTGACCCGATCCCTCCTTCCCACGGTCTGAGTCGGCTCCGCCTGCTGGCACCGCGTCGGGTGGGCACGGCGCGACGGCGGAGCAGGAAGCGCGGACGAGTGTAGCATCGGCCCCGTGAGGTCACCCGGCGTCCGGTCGCGCGTCGCCTGGCTCGCCGGCGGGCTCGCGCTCGCGGGCGGGTACGCCTGGCGGCGCCTGCGCCGTCCGTACGCCGAGCCCACGCCCTCGCCGCCGCCGACCGGGCCCGACCCGCGTGCCGAGGAGCTCCGGCGCCGGCTCGAGGAGTCGCGCCCCCTCCTCGAGGAGCGCGAGACGTTCGAGGCCGGCGAGACGCCGGTCGACCGCGCGGATCCCGGCGAGGAGCCCGAGGCCCGCCGGCGAGCCGTGCACGAGCAGGCGCGCGCAACCGTGGACGAGATGCGCGGCGATCCCTCCGCCTAGGCGCGTTCGTCCACGACCGCGCCCTCGCCGGGGCCGAGCCGGAGCGAGGCGGCCACGCGCTCCCCGTCGCGCGCGCGGTCGGTGGCGACGAGGACGGCGCCCGTCGTCGCGATCTCCGCCGGCTCGTCGCCGAGGTTGACGGCGGCGACCGTCGCTTCCCCCCGCCGCCATGCCCAGGTCCCGGGCGGCGACGGGAGCGACGCGTAGGCGCCCGAGACGAGGTCGTCGCGCCGCCGCCGGAGCGCGATCAGGTCGCGCGCGAGGTGCAGCGGCGAGGCGGCGTCGCGGCGCTGCTCGGCGACCGTGAAGCCGTCGCGGACGGCGAACGGCAGCCACGGCTCCGTGCCCGGCGCAGTGAAGCCGTGGCCCGGATCGGGGCTCCACGGCATCGGCGTCCGGGCGCCGTCGCGCCCGTGCTCGCGGTCGACGCGGAAGGCGACCGGGTCGCGCAGCGCCTCCGCCGGGACGTCCGCCTGCGGCAGCAGCAGCTCGTCGCCGTAGTAGAGGACGGGCGTCCCGCGCAGCGTCAGCAGCAGCAGCAGCGCGCAGCGGGCGAGACCCGGGTCGCCGCCCGCCCAGCGTGTCGGGAACCGCTTCACGTCGTGGTTCGAGCCCGTCCACACCGGCCAGGCGCCGTCGGGCAGCGCCGCCTCGGTGCGCTCGACGCACTCGCGCATGACCTCCGCGTCGAGGTCGGCGTGCAGGAAGGTGAAGTTGAAGGCCAGGTGGAGCTCGTCGTGCCCGTTCCCGTAGAAGGACGCCAGCTTCTCGAGCTCCATCACGTACGTCTCGCCGAGGAGCACGCGGGGCGGGTCGTAGGCGTCGGCGAGGGGGCGCCAGCGACGGTAGACCTCGTGGACCTCGGGCTGGTTGATGCTCCGCTCGAGCCGCTGGCCGAGGCGGGCGTACGCGCCGGTGTCCTCGGGCGTCGCCGGCGGGTTGTCGCGCAGCTTCCGGTCGTGCACGAGCCCGTGCGCGACGTCGATGCGGAACCCGGCGACGCCGCGGTCGAACCAGAACCGGAGGATCCTCTCGAACTCTCGCCGGACGTCCTCGTTCCACCAGTCGAGGTCCGGCATCGAGGGGAGGAAGTTGTGCAGGTAGAAGCGGCCGTCCGGCTCCGACCACGACCACGCGGAGCCGCCGAACACGGACTTCCAGTTGTTCGGCGGGCGCCCGTCGGCCGCGGCGTCCGCCCACACGTACCAGTCGCGGTGCTCGCCCCGGAACCACGGGTGTTGCGCCGAGGTGTGGTTGGGGACGAGGTCGAGCAGGATCCGGATCCCGCGCTCGCCGGCCGCGGCGATCAGCGCGTCCAGCTCCTCGAGCGTCCCCAGCTGCGGGTGCACGTCCCGGTAGTCGGCGACGTCGTAGCCGAAGTCGTCGTCCGGCGACGGGAACGTCGGGCTGAGCCAGACGGCGTCGACGCCCAGCCATTCGAGATGGTCGAGCCGCGAGCGCAGCCCGCGGAGATCGCCCACGCCGTCGCCGTCGGAGTCCGCGTACGACCGCGGATACACCTGGTAGACGACCGCTCGCTGCCACCACTGCACGGCCGCGCATTCTCCCGCGTACGCCAGCGCGAAACGGCAGGTGGCGCCGCAACCGATCGGCCGCGGTGTCCGTTCACTCGGTGTGAACGGCGCCAGCACGCCGGCGCCGCGCGACGCCGACGTCGCGCTCGAGCGCCTCTACCACCTTCACCGGGCGGAGGTCTTCCGCTTCGTCCTGCGGGCCGTCGGCGACCGGGAGGAGGCGGAGGACGTGACCCAGGCGGCGTTCCTCAACGCGTACCGCGCCCTCGCGCGCGGCTGTACGCCGCGGCGTCCCAGGGCCTGGCTGCTCGCGATCGCGGAGAACGTCCGCCGCAGCCGACTCCGCGGCCGGCGCGACGAGCTGCCGCTCGCGCTCGTGGAGGCGACGGCCGCCGCCGCCGAGCCGACGGTCGACGCCGCCGAGATCCGTGACGCGCTGGAGCAGCTGCCCGCCTCACAGCGCGAGGCCGTCGTCCTCCGCGAGCTGGCCGGCCTCTCGTACGCGGAGATCGGCGAGGCGCTCGGCGTCTCCGTCGGCTCGGTCCAGATGCTCGTCTTCCGCGGGCGCCGGGCGCTGCGCGCGCAGCTCGCGGGGACGCGGGGGCGGCGCGGCGTCGCCACGCTGCTGCCCTCGCTGTACGGCCGCTTGCAGGGCTGGCTGCAGGGCTGGGGGCACGGCCCGGCGCTGGGAGGCGGCTCCGCGATCCCTCGTGCCGCCGCCGCCGCGGCCGGCGTCGCAGCGCTCGGCGTGGCGGTGCCGGGGTCG
>DATHTC010000143.1:0-8290 GCA_035463735.1 Gaiellaceae bacterium
GAACGCCGAGGCCGCGGAGCCGCTCGAAGCCGCCGAGTCGAGCGAGCTCCTCGACGCGCCGGGGCGCGTCGTCGACCTGCATCGCGTCGGCGAACGCCGCCACGGCCTCGGGCACCGCCTCCGCGTTGAAGCGGAGCGCCGGCGCCAGGCAGATCGCGTTGGCCGCGCCGTGGGCGATCCCGTAGCGACCGCCGAGCGCCTGCGCCATCGCGTGGCCGAGCGCCAGGCCGCCGGCGGCGAGCGCCTGCGCAGCACGCATCGCGCCCTCGAGCAGCCGCGTCCGCGCGTAGACCTCGCGCGGGCGGTCGACCACGCGCGGCAGCGCGTACGCGAGCGCACGCGCCCCGGTGAACGCGTGGCGCTCCGCCCGCGGTCCCCGGCCCACCGCGTAGAACGCCTCCGCGCAGTGGGCGAGCGCGTTCATCGCAGTTCCCACGGTGGCGTCGAGCGGCAGCGCGAGCGTGAGCAGCGGGTCGTAGACGGCCGCGACCGTGGTCGCCCCGCTACCGCCGGCCTTGCGCCGGGCGGCCTCGTCGCGCATCCCGAAGTAGGACGTCCACTCGGCGCCCGCATACGTGGTCGGCACGGCGACGACGGGCACACCGGCGCGAGCAGAGACCGCCTTGGCCGTGTCGATCGCGCTCCCGCCGCCGAGCGCCACCACGGCGTCGGCCCCGGCCTGCTCCGCGGCCCGGACGGCGGCCTCCACCGTGGCAACGGGCGCGTGCGGGAGCACGCCGGCGTAGACGGCGGCGACCGGCAGCCGGCCGGCGACGTCGAGGCCGCGCCGACTCGTGACGAGGATCGCCCTCGCGCTCCGAACCTCCGCGAGGACGTCGCCGAGCTCCTCCAGCGAGCCGGCGCCGCAGCGGACCACCGGCTTCACCCGCGGCGCTCGCGCGCGAAGTCGAGGAAGGCCTGCGCGGCGCGCGTGAGGGCGCGACCGCTGGCGCGCACGAGGGCGATCTCGCGCGCGGGGTCGAGCCGCTCGACGCGGGCCTCCGCCACCGTCCCTGCCGCGAGGTCGGCCTCGATCGCCGAGCGCGAGATGAATGCGACCCCGAACCCGGCGCGCACGGCGCTGCGCACGGACTCCTGGAGGCCGAGCTCGAGGCGGGTGTCGAGGTCGCGGAGGCGGACGCCGGCGCGCCGCAGCTCGTCCTCGATCACCTGCCGGACACCGGCGCCCTCCTGCATGAGGATCGGCGGCTCGCGGCGCAGCTCGTCGAGCGCGATCTCACGCCCCGCGAACGGGTGTGAGGGCGGGCAGGCGAGGACGACCTCGTCGCGGAAGAAGGGCTCGAACGTCACCGAGCGGTGCCGGCGGGCGGCCCCGACGACGCCGAGCTCCAGCTCGCGGCGCGCGACGCGATCGACGACCGTCTGCGTGTCCGAGACGACGAGCGCGATGCGCACGTCCGCGTTCCTGCGCTGGAACTCGCACAGGAGCAGGGGCAGCACCGTCTCGCCCGGGCCCGACGAGGCGCCGAGCTCGAGCCGGCCGCGGAGCGCGCCGTCGACGTCCGACGCGACCTGCTCGAGCAGCTGCTCCTCGAGTGCAAGCAGCCGCTGCGCGCCCCGGTAGAGCGCGAGCCCCGCCTCCGTCGGCTCCACTCGCCGCCCCGAGCGGTCGAGGAGCTGCCGCCCGAGCCGCTGCTCGAGCGAGCGGATCTGGAGGCTGACCGCCGGCTGCGACACGCCGAGCCGCTCGGCGGCCTGCGAGAAGCTGCGCAGCTCGACGACCGAGCAGAACGCGGCCAGCTGGCGCGTGTCCATAAGCGCAGCTTATCCACGGCAATTGCCGCCCGTCCGCCGCGCGGCGGCGGCAGCGGCGATACTCGGCCCCGTGACCGACTTCCTCGCGACGATGCTCGCCCTCCTCGCTGTCGCGCTCCAGGCCCTTCTCGCCGCGTTCGTGCTCGTGGTCGCGCTCGCACCCGTGTGGGCCCCCGCACGCCGTGCGCGCGACGGCGTGCGCGCGCTCCTCTCCGGCGCGGAGCTGGCGCTGGCGTGGATCGTCGCGGTCGTGGCGACGCTGGCGAGCCTCTACTTCTCCGAGGTGGCCGACTTCATCCCCTGCCAGCTCTGCTGGTACCAGCGGATCGCGATGTACCCGCTCGCCGTGATCCTGTTCCTCGCCGCCCTCGCACGGGACGTGCGCGGCGCCTACTACGCGGTCGCGCTCCCCTTCGTCGGAGCCGCCGTCGCGATCTACCACGTGTACGTCGAGTACAACCCGGAGCAGGAGAGCCCGGGCTGCCGCATCGGCGCGCCGTGCTCGACGAAGTGGATCGAGGAGCTCGGCTACGTCACGCTGCCAGTGCTCGCGCTCACCGCGTTCGCGACGATCGCCGTGCTCCTGCTCCTGCGGTTGCGTCCGCTCGCGCGCACGGACTAGCTCTCGAGCAGCGCGTCGATCGAGGGGCGCAGGCCGTCGATGTCGAGACTCTCGACCTCGACGCGCTCGAGGGTCTCGCCCGTCCTCCCCAGCTGGAAGGACGGCGTCGAGCGGATGCCGGCGGCGTTCGCGGCCTCGGCGTCGGCCTCGATTGCCTGGTTGACGGCGTCGGCGTCGAACCGGTCGCGCCAGGCGCCGACGTCGAGGCCGGCGCTCGTGCCGACGGCGTCGAGCAGCTCGTCGCTCACCCAGCCGCTGTTCTCGCCGCCCTGGTTCTGGAAGAGGAGCTCGGCCACGTGCCACAGCCGCGCGTCCTCGCCGGCCGCGAGCACCGCCCTCAGCGCCTTCTCGGAATCGGGGCCGATGAACGCCAGCCCGCGGAACTCGATCCGCAGCCTGCCCGGCCGGACGTACTCCTCCACGAGGTCCGGGAACGCGTCGGTCGCCCACTGGGCGCAGAAGGGGCACTGCAGGTCCGCGTACTCCACGAGCGTCACGGGCGCGTCCGGCGAGCCGATCGCCGCGCCGTCCTGCGGGATCCCGTCGAGCAGCGCGTTCGTCTCCTCCGCCCCCGGAAGCACGACGCCGGCGCCGGTGCCGCTCCCGTCCGCGTCGTCGTCGCCCGAGGTCGCGATCACGGCGGCGGCGACGGCCGCGACGAGGATCAAGGCCGCGACCACGGCGGCGAGCACGAGCAGGCGTGTCCGCTGGCTCACGCGGTCGAGCATGCCAGCGGGTGCGGCGGCGCCGCGTCGGGAACCGGCCGCGGAACACCCGCGGCAAAGTGCGGAGGCGGCCGCGAGTAGCATCGCCACGTGCCGGACGAGTCCCTCGCCGAGCGCTACGAGCGGCTGGCCCAGGAGGCGCCGCCGCGGTTCAGGGACCTGGAGCTGCGCGCCCTCGACGTCGTCCTGTCGTCGCTCTTCCTCGTCCTCTCGCTGCCGCTGTCGGTGGGGATCGCGGTCGCGATCCTCGTCACCGACGGTGCGCCGCTCTTCTACCGGGGGGAGCGCGTGGGACGCGGCGGGAGCGTGTTCACGATGCTGAAGTTCCGGACGCTGAAGCGGGGCGCGGAGGAGCGGCTCGGCCCGTACCTCGGCCCGGAGCTCGTCGAGCGCACGCGCACCGAGTACACGCGGATCGGGGGCTGGCTGCGAGCGACGCAGCTCGACGAGATCCCGCAGTTCCTCAACGTCGCGCGGGGGGACATGAGCCTCGTCGGGCCCCGGCCGATACGCCCGCGCTTCTTCGAGGAGCTCGCGGCCCAGCTGCCCGCCTACTGGCAGCGACTCGTCGTCCGGCCCGGCCTGACGGGCTTCGCGCAGGTGCGTCGGGGCTACGAGACCTCGATGGCGGAGAAGCTCGCGCACGACCTCGAGTGGATCGCCGACCGCTCCGTCCGCCTCTACCTGCGGACGCTCGCCGCGACCGCGGTGCGCGTGCTCCGCCAGTCGCTCCGCGGGGCGCGCGGCGGCCCGGTCTAGACTCGGCCCCCGATGTGCGGGATCTGCGGGATCGCGCCGGCCGCCGGCGCCGTCGACCCGTCGCGGGTCGAGGCGATGAGCGCCACCCTCGTGCACCGCGGGCCCGATGCCCACGGCTCGTTCCTCGACGACGGGGTCGGCCTCGCCGCGCGACGCCTCGCGATCATCGACCTCGAGCACGGCGACCAGCCGCTCGCGAACGAGGACGGCACGGTCGTCGTCGTGCAGAACGGCGAGATCTACAACCACGAGACGCTCCGGGCGGAGCTCACCCGCGCAGGCCACCGCTTCGCCACGCGCAGCGACACGGAGGTGCTCGCCCACGCTTACGAGGAGTGGGGCGACGCCTTCCCGCAGCGCCTCCGAGGCATGTTCGCCGTCGCCGTCTGGGACGCGCGCCGGCACCGGCTCCTGCTCGCGCGCGACCCGTTCGGGATCAAGCCGCTGTACTGGGCGGACGACGGCGAGGAGCTGCTGTTCGCGTCCGAGCTGCGGGCCTTCCCCCGCGGCGACGTCGACCCCGACGCGCTCGAGGCCTTCCTGGCGTTCAACGCGATCCCGCACCCGCTCTCGATCTTCCGGGGGGTGCACAAGCTCGAGCCGGGGCACCGACTCGTCTGGGAGCACGGAGCCGCCCGGCTCGAGCGGTTCGCCCGCCACGCGCCCGTCCTCGCCGGAGAGTTGCGGGGCGAGCGCGACGACGTGCTCGCAGAGGAGCTGCGGGAGCGGCTGCGCGACGCGGTCCGCGCCCACCTCGTCAGCGACGTGCCGGTGGGGGTGCTCCTCTCCGGTGGAGTGGACTCGGGACTGCTGGCGGCACTCGCCGCAGAGGAGAGCGGCGAGCCCGTGAGCACGTTCTCGATCGGGTTCGCGGAGGGCTCGTTCGACGAGACCGCCGACGCCCGCCTCGTCGCCGCCAGGTACGCGACCGATCACCACGAGCTCGTGCTACGGCCGGACGCGGCGCTGCTCCTCCCGGCGCTCGCCGAGGCGTTCGACGAGCCGTTCGCAGACTCGTCCGCGCTGCCGACCTACCTCGTCTCGGAGCTCGCGGCACGGCACGTGAAGGTCGCGCTCTCGGGCGAGGGCGGCGACGAGCTCTTCGGCGGCTACTACACCTACGCGGCCGATCTGCTCGCCCTGCGCACGGGCCTGCTCGCGCGGCTCGCGCGGCCGCTCGTCGAGCGCCTCCCGACCTCCGACGCGCGGGTGAGCTTCGACTACAAGGCGAAGCGGTTCGTGCGGGCGGCGCACCTGCCCCCGCTCGAGCGCCACCACGGGTGGAAGGAGATCTTCGCGCCCGATGCGCGTGCCGAGCTGACTGGCCGCCGCACGGCGTACGACCCCGTCGGGCTGCTCCGCTCGCGGTTCGCGGAGACGGAGGGCGCCGAGCTGCTCGCGCGGCTCCAGGACGTCGACCTGGGTGTGCTGATGGTCGCCGACCAGCTGACGAAGACCGACCGGGCGTCGATGTCGCACTCGCTCGAGGCGCGCGTGCCGTTCTGCGATCCCGTCGTCGCCGAGCTCGCGCTCGCGCTCCCGCGCCGGCTACGCGTGCGCGGGCTCGCGAAGAAGGTGCTGCTGCGGCGCGCCGCGGCGCCGCTGCTGCCCCCGCAGGTCGTCCGCGGGCGCAAGCGGGGGTTCTCGATCCCGGCTGCGGCGTGGCTGCGCGGGGAGCTCGAGCCGTTCGCCCGTGACGTGCTCGCGCCGGCCACCCTCCGCCGGCAGGGATATTTCGAGCCGGGCGTGGTGACGCGCCTGCTCGACGACCACCTGGCGGGGCGCGAGGACCTCTCGCGCCAGCTCTGGGGACTGCTCGCCTTCACGCTCTGGCACGAGGCGCACCTCGAGCGGACCCCGGGCCCGGTCCGCGTGCCCGAGGTGCTGGCCGGGTGACCGGGCTTCACGATGCTCTCCGGCCCCGCGCTCCGGGCACCGTCGGAGGCGTCCGGTGAGGGTGTGGATCGACATGACGGCGTCGGCGCACGTGCTCGTGTTCCGGCCGCTGATCGCGATCCTCCGCGCGCGCGGAGACGAGGTCGAGCTGACCGCGCGCGAGTACGCGCAGACGCTCGAGCTGCTCCGGCTCCACGGCCTCGAGGCGGAGATCATCGGACGCCACGGCGGACGTTCGCGCGTGGGCAAGGCGCGGGCGATGACGGGCCGGCTCGGGGCGCTCCGCCGCTGGGCCAGGCCGCGCGGCTTCGACCTCGCCCTCGCGCACGGCTCCCACGAGCTGACGATGACGGCGCGCCGCCTCGGAATCCCGAGCTCGACGACGTTCGACTACGAGTGGGCATGGCTGCAGCACCAGCTCGGCTGCCGCGCCGCCACGAAGGTCGTCGTCCCCGACGCGATCCCGCCGGAGCGGCTCGCGCGCTACGGCGCCACCGGCGAGAAGCTCCTCCGCTACCCGGGCCTGAAGGAGGAGTACTACCTGGCCGACTTCCGGCCCGACGAGGGCGTCCTCGAGCAGGCCGGTGTCGATCCGGAGCGCGTGCTCGTCGTGCTCCGCCCGCCCCCGGACGTCTCGCTCTACCACCGGCACTCGAACCCGCTCTTCCCGCAGACGCTCGAGTTCCTGGGACGGCGCGACGACGTCCACGCGGTCGTGATCCCGCGGACGCACGAGCAGCGCGACTACGTGAAGCGGCTCGCGCTGCCGTCGGTGCTCGTCCCCGACCACGCCGTCGACGCGCAGAGCCTGATCGCGCTCGCGGACGTCGTGGTCTCGGCCGGCGGCACGATGAATCGCGAGGCGGCCGCGCTCGGCGTCCCCGTGTACACGACCTACGGCGGGCGGCTCGGGGGCGTCGACGAGGCGCTCATCCGCGAGGGTCGGCTCGCGCCGCTCACCGACCCGCGCGCGCTCGAGCTGCGCAAGCGGCTGAGCCGTCCCGAGGACCGGGTCCGGCGCGACCCGCGCGACATGCTCCACCTGCTGCTCGCCGCCTGCGGGTAGCACGATTTCTCGATATCGGGGAGAATCCCCCGGTCGTTCCCACTGGGGAGAGAGGGGAGATCGCATGAAGAGAGCATTCCTGGCGCTCGTCGGCGTGGTCGCGACCGCGCTCGCGACCGCCGCCGCGGCGAGCGCGGACCCGGCCGGCTTCCGCACGTCGGTGCCGCCGATGCTGGAGGGCGTGAAGGCGGGCGTGACCGTGGAGCCGATCATCTCGGTCGGCGACACGCTGAAGAACGGCTACATGTTCGAGGCGATCCCGGACGGGATCGCGGTCGTGGGGCATGGGCAGGGCCGCGCCGACGTGTACGTGAACCACGAGACGTCGACCGTCCCGTTCCCGTTCAACCCGGCCACCGGCGTCGGGTTCAACGACTTCACGAACGCGATGCTGAGCAACCTGAAGGTCAACGTGCAGACGCACGGCGTCCTCGACGGCGAGTACGTGATCCCGTCCGAGGCGAACTACCAGCGCTTCTGCTCGAACTTCCTCGTCAGCGACGAGCACGGGTTCGAGCGCGACCTGATCCTCACGAACGAGGAGGCGACGGACGTCGTCAACCGCGTCGGCATCGCCTGGCCCGCGACGCCCGCCAACGGCTCGCAGCCGGAGCAGGCCGGCGTCGTCGTCGCCTACGACGTGAAGAGCGGCGCCTACAGGACGATCTACGGGATGGGCCGCCACAACCACGAGAACAGCGTCGGCATCCCCGGCTACGGCCACCCGGTCGTGCTCTCGGGCGACGACACGTTCACCGCGCCGAGCTCGCAGCTGTACCTGTACACCGCCGCGAACGGCGCCGCCGTCTGGAACGACGAGGGCACCCTGTGGGCGTTCAAGTCGGACAACCCGCTCGTGAACGACTACAGCGACCTGACGGTCGGCGGCAGCGTCTCCGGCGAGTTCATCGAGGTGCCGCGGGCGATCGCCGTCGGCGACCAGACGGGGCTCGAGAACTGGTCGAACGCGAACGGCGTGTTCCAGTTCATCCGGCTCGAGGACATCGCCTACGACCGCACGAGCCCGAACGTCGTCTACCTCGCCGACACCGGCGAGCCGCGGGCGCTGCCCGGCCCGGGCGCCGCGTACATGACGCGCGGCCCGTCCGGGACGGCGGGGCCGTTCCCGAACGGGCGGCTGTTCAAGCTCGTGCTCGACGCCGACGATCCCCGCGAGGCGACGCTCTCGATCGCCCACGACGCGGACGCCGGGGGCTACAACAACCCGAACGCGATCCACAACCTCGACAACCTCGAGACGACGGCGCGGAGCGTGCTGATCCAGGAAGACACGGGCAGCCACAACCAGGGCATGACCCCGTCGCGGATCTGGCGCTACGACATCGCCACGGGCGCGACCGAGGTGGTCGCGGCCGTCGACCAGTCGCTGGATCCCGCGGCGCGCCTCGGCGCCTGGGAGTCGAGCGGCATCGTCGACGTCTCCGA
>DATHTC010000144.1:0-12891 GCA_035463735.1 Gaiellaceae bacterium
GGAGGTGGGCGAACTCCGGCAGCTCCTTCGTCTCCAGTTGGTCGCGCGGGTGCGGCAGCTCGACATCGAGCACCTCCTTCACCTCCGCCGGCGACGGCGTGAGCACGACGATCCGGTCGGAGAGGTAGACCGACTCGTCGATGTCGTGGGTGACGAACAGGATCGTGATCCCGAACTCGTCGCGGACCTGGAGCACGAGGTCCTCGAGGTCGCCGCGGGTCTGCGCGTCGACGGAGGCGAACGGCTCGTCCATCAGCAGGATCGAGGGCTGGTAGGCGAGCGCGCGTGCGATCGCGACGCGCTGCTGCATCCCGCCCGAGAGCTGCCACGGGTAGTGGTCCATGAAGCCCGCGAGCCCCACGGCCTCGAGCGCCTCCTCCACGAGCGAGCTCCGCTCGGAGCGGGACAGCTTCTTGTGCCGCAGCGGGAGCAGGACGTTGTTCCGGACGGACGTCCACGGCATCAGCGAGCGGCTGTACTCCTGGAACACGAGGGCCATCTCGGGCGGCGGCGCCGTCACGGGCCGCCCGCGCAGCAGCACCGCGCCGCCCGTCGGCTGCAGGAGGCCGCCGACGCACTTGAGCAGCGTCGTCTTCCCGCCGCCGGACGGCCCGACCACGCACACGAACTCGCGGTCGGCGACCGTGAACGACACGTCCTCGATCGCCCGTGTCGCCTTCGCGCCCGTTCCGTACGTCTTCGAGAGGTCGCGGATCTCGAGCATGCGGGCTACAGCGGCGACGAGGCCCGCCAGCCCCGGTGCCAGGCGAGCACGCGGCGCTCGACGAGGAGGAAGAGGACGTTGAGCAGGTAGCCGAGCAGGCCGATCAGCAGGATCGTCGCCCACATCGGCACCATCTGGAACGTGTTCTTCGAGTCGAGGAGGACGTACCCGACCCCGTTCGTGCTCGAGAACCACTCCGCGAGCACCATCATGATCACCGCGAGCGAGAGGCTCGTCCGCATGCCGGCGACGATCTGCGGCAGCGCCGCCGGGAGCACGAGCCGTCGGATCCGCTCCGCCCTCCTGATCCCGTAGGAGCGCGCCGTCTCGACGAGCGTCGGCTCGATCGCGCGGACACCGTCGATCGTGTTCAGCAGGATCGGGAAGAGGCAGAAGAACGCGATGAACGAGACCTTCTGCTTGTTGCCGATGTCGTGGAGGAGGACGATCGAGATCGGGAGCAGCGCCGGCGGCGGCATCGCCCGCCAGTACTCGACGTGCGGCATCGCGAGGGTCCGGGTCCAGCGGGAGAGCCCGATCGGGATCCCGAGCGCGACGCCGAGGACGGCCGCGATGCCGAAGCCGAGGAAGATGCGCACGAGGCTCGGGACGACGTGCTCCTCGAACTGCGCGAAGAGCCACAGGTCGCGGAACTCGACGAGGATCGTCGAGAGCTTCGGGAAGTACTGCGAGTCGGCGCTGGCGGTCCAGAGCTGCCAGGCGGCGAGGATCGCGATCGGCACGAGGATCTCGGCGCCGACCTTCAGCGTCCGGTAGGCGCGGACGCTCACGTCGAGGCACCTCGCTGCGACGGGTGCCACCGGAGCACGCGGCGCTCCAGGCCGGTGGTGAGGAAGTGGATCGCGAGGCCGAGGAACCCGGTCGCGAGCGCGAGCGCGTACAGCTGGTCGGTGAGCGCGTACGAGCTCGCGAAGTTGACCGCCTGCCCGAGGCCGGGCGTGCCCATGAACAGCTCGGCCGTGAACGCGAGGATGAGCGCGACCGTCGACGAGATGCGCAGCCCGGTGACGATGTACGGCAGCGCGCTCGGCAGCGTGATCCGGAACAGGCGCTCCACCCGTCCCACGCCGAACGAGCGCGCGGTGTCGATCGCCACGGGGTCGACGTCGCGCACGCCGTACATCGTCTGCACCAGCAGCGGCCAGAAGGCGCCGAAGGCGGCGAGGAAGAGCTCGCTCTTCAGCGACGTGCCGAAGGTGAGGAAGAGCAGCGGGATCACGACCGCGGACGGGATCGGCCGGAGGAACTCGATCGGCACCCGGAACGCGCTCGCGGCGAAGTCGCTGGAGCCGAGCAGGATCCCGATGGGGACGGCGAGCGCGGTCGCGATCGCGAGCCCGAGCGCCCAGCCGCGGATCGTGTAGAGCAGGTCGCTCCAGAACGCGCTCGTGTGCGCGAGCGCCCAGAGCTCGCGCATCGTCGCGCTCATCGACGGGAGGTCGGTCTGGGAGACGAGGCCGGCCCGGGAGACGGCCTCCCAGATCCCGAGCGCGGCCACGATCGAGAGCACGACCAGGGCGGCCTCGCCGATCGAGCCGACACGAAGCCGGGGGCGCGGCGCGCGCCGGGTCCGTGCCGCCGCGGTCGCCGTCGTCATGCGTCCGCCTGCTCGCGGTAGCCGGCGCGGGCCGAGATCGCGGCGGCGGTGCGCTCCAGCGCCGGGCCGAGCCGCCTGACCAGGTCGTCGAGGGACACCATCGTCCGGTGCACGGCGATGTTGATCGCGGCCTCGACCTCGCCGGAGCGCCCCCGCACGGGGGCGGCGATCGAGCGCAGGCCGTACGCGAGCTCCTCGTTGTTCACGGCGATCCCCTCCGCACGGACGCGCCGCAGCTCGGCTTCGAGCCGGCGCCGCTGCGTCACGGTGTTCGGCCCGCGACCCACCAGCTCGGTCGCGTCGAGCACCGCCGCGCGCGCGTCGTCGCGGAGGAACGCGAGCAGCACCTTGCCCATCGACGTGCAGTACGCGGGGAGCCGCGAGCCCACGTGCAGGTTGAGGTCGATCTCGCTCTGTCCCCGCCGCGCGCTCCGGACGCGCTCGACGTACACGATCTCGGTGACGTCGAGGATCGCCATGTTCACGGTGAGGCCCGAGTCGTCGCTCAACTGCTGCAGGTGCGGGCGCGCGAGCTCCGGCAGCTCCATCGAATTGATCGCCGAGAAGCCGAGGTCGAGGACGCGTGGCCCGAGCCGGTACTTGCGCGTCGCGCGGTCCTGCTCGAGGTAGCCGAGCGCGGTCAGCGTCCCGACGTACCGGTGCGCGGTGCTGCGATTGAGGTCGAGCCCGCGCGCGAGGTCGCTGATGCCGAGGAGCGGCCGCGTCGGCTTGAACGCCGAGAGGATCGCGAGACCGCGCTCGAGCGACTGCGAGTAGCTCGTGGGACGCGCCGCCACTGCCACGGGTCCAGGTATTCAAACAGCGTCTCGGTCACCGGACAAGTTGAGGCTGCGACACTGCGCGTGACGGTGTTTCGGCGGCCGGAACGTCGGCGTCGTCCGACCCTTCGTCCCGTGCCCTCGACGGCCCGGCCGGCCGCGCGCGCCCGCGGCGGCGAACGCGGCCCCCGGGAGGGGTAAGGTCCGCGTGGCGGACGTGGTCGCAGTGAGCTCCCAGCCGACGTCGACGGGCGCGGGCTTCCTCCCGCTCGGGACGCACCTCGTCGGCAGCGTCCCGCTCGCGGACGCCGAGGCCGTGTTCCGCGTCCTCGCGCGCGAGCTCGGCGACCGCGTGCGGCGGCTGCCGGACGGCGAGACGGGGCCGCGCGCCGACTGGATCGTCTGGCAGTACCCGGTGCTCAGCTCGCGCCCCGAGTTCGAGGTCGCGCCTCCGACGCCGACCTCCTACCGCGCGCTCCCGCGGCTGCGCCTGCGGACCGGCGAGGACGGCTCCGAGCTCCACTTCGAGTCGCTCGGCTACGCGGACGCCGCGGCGGCCTCGTACCGTACGTTCGGCGTGCTCAAGCGGGACGGCGTGCTCCCGCGCGGCTGCCGTTTCCAGGTGTCGCTCCCGACGCCGCTCGCGCCGATCGCCGCCTTCGTCGCCGACGACGCGCAGGCGCTCGCGGAGCGGGCCTACGAGGAGGCGATGACGCTCGAGCTCGAGCGCATCCTCGAGGCGATCCCGCACGACCAGCTCGCGCTCCAGTGGGACACGAACTTCGAGTTCGGGATGCTCGAGGGCGACGTCCCGGTGTGGTTCCCGG
Organism: Gaiellaceae bacterium; assembly: GCA_035463735.1. GTDB lineage: Bacteria > Actinomycetota > Thermoleophilia > Gaiellales > Gaiellaceae > DATHTC01. Next base: position 3,949 of record DATHTC010000144.1, read on the forward strand.
ACGTGAAGGGCGGGATCCTCGAGCGTCTCATCCGTCTCTCCCGGCTCGTGCCGCCCGACGTCGAGCTCGGCTTCCACTTCTGCTCGGGGCACGACGAGCAGACGCCGCGCCACGTCCCGGAGGACATGGGACGCATGGTCGAGATCGCGAACGCGCTCGCGGCGAGCCTCGACCGCCCGCTGACGTGGGTGCACATGCCCGTCGCGCGCGACCGGCCCGCCGGGGAGTTCGTCTCGCCGCTGCGTGACCTCCGCCTCCACGCGGGCACCGAGCTCTATCTCGGCGTGCTCCACCCCGACGAGCCGGAGGAAGAGACGGCCGCGCGCGTCGCCGCGGCCCACGAGGCGGCGGGCGAGTTCGGCATCGCCACGCCCTGCGGCTGGGGCCGGCTGCCGCCGCGACGGCTGCCGGAGCTGCTCGCGGCCCACGTCCGCCTCAGCCGGCCGGTCGTCGACCCGTCGAGCGACCGCGGCTACGTGTTCGCGTGGCCGGAGGGGTTCGACCGCGTCCCCGACGAGGAATGGGTCGACCAGCCGGTCGACGCGTTCGGCCTCCACTACGACACGGTCGAGAACCACGGCTGGTACCGCAACCTCGACCTGACGGTCGAGCAGCTCGCCGCCGACCTCCGCGACGGCCACGTCCTGATCGACTACTCGGGCGGCACCGGGATCCTGCTCGACCGGCTGCGGCTACGGATCTTCGACCGCCAGGTCGGGATGGTGATCGTCGACAGCTCGCCGAAGTTCCTCCGCGTCGCCCTCGACAGGTTCCGCGGCGACGGGCGCGTCGCGTTCCGGCGGCTGCGCTTCCTCAAGGAGGAGCGCCGGCTCCAGTACGTCGACGAGGTGCTCGGCGACGGGTTCCCCGGCACGGACGAGCTCGTCTCGACGAACGCGATCCACCTCTACGACGACCTCGACGGCACGCTCGCGGCGTGGGCGCGCGTGCTGAAGCCGGGCGGGCGGGTGCGGATCAACTCCGGCAACATCCGCAACCCCCGCGCGGGCGAGAACGAGTGGATCATCGACGAGACCGTGTACGTCGTCCACGAGGTCGCGACGGGCCTCGTCCGCACCGACCCCCGCTGGGCCGCGTACCGGGAGGTGCTCGACGACCCCGAGCGGATCGCGGCGTACCTCGCGTGGCGCGACCGCGTGTTCCTCGCGCCGCGCCCACTCGAGCACTACCTCGACGCGCTGCGGCGCAGCGGGTTCCGCGTCGAGGACGTCTCGGAGCGGACGATCGAGGCCGACGTCGAGGAGTGGTACGAGTTCCTCGCGGCCTATGCCGACGCCGTGCTCGGCTGGGTCGGCGGCTCCGCGAAGGTGGACGGCGCACCCGCTTCGGAGTCGGCGGCGGCCGACCGGCTTCGGCTGCTCCACGAGTCCCTGAGCACGATCTTCGGCGGACGCCCGACGTTCCGCTGCTGCTGGACGTACATCACCGCGACACGCGCGTAAGGAGGCTCCAATGGCGACGACGCAGGCGACGGAGATCCGCGAGGCGAAGCAGTTCATCGGCGGCGAGTGGGTGGACGCGGCCGGCGGCGAGACGTTCGAGGACCGCGACCCGTTCAGCGGCGAGACCGTCGCGCACGTGCCCGCAGGCGGGCGCGAGGACGCGCGGCGGGCGGTCGAGGCGGCGGCGGAGGCGTTTCCGACCTGGTCGCAGACCCCGCCCGAGGAGCGTCAGCGGATCTTCCTCAAGGCCGCGGACACGCTCGAGGCCCGCGCGGAGGAGGTGGCCGGCCTCCTCGCCCGCGAGACCGGCGCCGGGTTCGGCTTCTCGATGTTCCAGCTCCACTTCGTCCCCGGGCTGCTGCGTCAGGCGGCCGCGCTTCCGTACGCGCCGCTCGGACAGGTGCTCCCGAGCGACAACCCGGGGAAGCTCGCGCTCGGGATGCGGCGCCCCGTCGGCGTCGTCGGCGCGATCGCGCCGTGGAACGCGGCGCTCATCCTCTCCGCCCGCTCGCTCGCGGCCGCGCTCGCGCTCGGCAACACCGTCGTGCTGAAGCCGTCCGAGTGGTCGCCCGTCGCCGGCGGCACGATCTGGGGCGAGATCTTCGCCGAGGCCGGCCTGCCCGCCGGCGCCCTGAACGTCGTCACGCACGCGCCGGGCGAGGCGGGGCCGATCGGCGACGAGCTCGTCGAGCACCCGGCGGTGCGGCGGCTCAACTTCACCGGCTCCACCGAGACCGGGCGCAAGCTGGCCGAGGCGGCCGGGCGGCAGCTCAAGCGGATCGTGCTCGAGCTCGGCGGCTCGAACCCGCTGATCGTGCTCGCGGACGCCGACCTCGACTACGCCGTCAACGCGGCCGCCGTGGGCGCGTTCCTGCACCAGGGCCAGATCTGCATGTCCGCGCGCCGTATCGTCGTCGAGCGGCCGATCGCGGACGAGTTCACGCGCCGCCTGGCCGAGAAGACGAAGGGCCTGAAGGCCGGCGACCCGAAGGAGCAGGACACGATCATCGGCCCGCTCATCAACGAGCGCGCGCTCGAGACCGTGCGCTCGCGCGTCGAGGAGGCGGTGGCGAAGGGGGCGAAGGTCCTCGCCGGCGGCGAGGCCGTCGGCCCGGCCTTCCAGGCGACGCTGCTCGCGGACGTCCCGGAGGACTCGGAGCTCGCGCGGGAGGAGACGTTCGGCCCGGTCGCCTCCGTCGAGGTCGTCGACGGCGCGGAGGAGGCGGTGCGGCGCGCGAACGCGACCCGCTACGGCCTCAGCGCCGGGATCATCACGAGCGACCCCGACCGCGGCTTCGCGCTCGCGCAGCAGATCGAGTCCGGGATCGTGCACGTGAACGACCAGACGGTGGCGGACGAGCCGCAGATGCCCTTCGGCGGCGTGAAGGACAGCGGCTACGGGCGCTTCGGCGGCCAGGCCGTCGTCGACGAGTTCACGGAGCTCCGCTGGATCACCGTCCAGAGCGGCACCCACCCGTTCCCGTTCTAGGGGCTGCGGGCGCGTGCGGACGCAGGTCGGCATCGTCGGCGCCGGGCCGGCCGGCCTGACGCTGGCGCAGCTGCTCGCACGCGAGGGGATCGAGGCCGTGGTGCTCGAGGACCGCGACCGCGACTACGTCGAGCGGCGGATCCGCGCCGGCGTGCTCGAGCAGGGGACGGTCGACCTGCTCCGCGACGCCGGCGTCGGCGGCCGCATGGACCGCGAGGGGATCGTGCACGGGGGGATCCACCTCCAGTTCGACGGCGAGCGGCACCACCTGCCGATGCGCGAGCTCACAGGCCGGTCGATCGTGATCTACGGCCAGACCGAGGTGGTGAAGGACCTGATCGCGGCCCGGCTCGAGGCGGGGCTGCCGCTCCTGTTCGAGGTCTCCGACGTCAGCGTCCACGAGCTCGAGTCCGAGCGGCCGCGGATCCGCTTCCGCCACGACGGCCGCGAGCAGGAGCTCGACTGCGACGCGATCGCCGGCTGCGACGGGTTCCACGGCGTCTGCAGACCGTCGATCCCGGACGGCGTGCTGCGGCCGTTCGAGCGGGAGTACCCGTTCGGCTGGCTCGGGATCCTCGCGGACGTGGCGCCGTCGTCGGACGAGCTCGTGTACGCGCACACGGAGCGGGGGTTCGCGCTGCTGTCGCTCCGCTCGCCCACCCTCTCGCGCTACTACCTCCAGGTCGCCCACGACGAGGACGTGGAGGCGTGGCCCGACGAGCGCATCTGGGAGGAGCTCCAGGCGCGCACGGCGGTCGAGGGCTGGACGCTGCACGAAGGGCCGATCCTGGAGAAGGGCGTCACGGGGATGCGCAGCTTCGTCGCCGAGCCGATGCAGCACGGGAGCCTCTTCCTCGCCGGCGACGCGGCGCACATCGTCCCCCCGACCGGCGCGAAGGGGCTGAACCTCGCGATCCACGATGTCCGCGTGCTCGCAGAGGCCCTCGTGCGGCGGCTGCGGACGGGGGACCGCTCGCTGCTCGACGGCTACTCGCGCGAGTGCCTCCGCCGCGTCTGGCGCTGCGAGCACTTCTCCTGGTGGATGACGAGCATGCTCCACCTCCAGCCCGGCGGCGACCCGTTCGACGTCAAGCTCCAGCTGTCGCAGCTGCGCTACGTGACGACGTCGGAGGCGGCGGCGCGGTCGCTCGCCGAGAACTACGTCGGGCTGGAGCGCGTGTGAGCGAGCTCTTCGGGCCGATCTTCGTCCCCGACGCCATGCGCGAGGCGACCTCGGGGCGGACGTGGCTCCAGGCGATGCTCGACGCGGAGGCGGCGCTCGCACGGGCGTCCGGCGTGGAGGGCGTGGCCGAGGCGTGCGACGCGTCGCTCTACGACCTCGACGCGCTCGCGCGCGAGGGACGGCGCGTCGGCAACCCGGTCGAGCCGCTCGTGCGCGCGCTCCGGGAGCGGAGCGGCGTCGCGACGGCGCACCGCGGCGCGACGTCGCAGGACGTCCTCGACACGGCAGCGATGCTGGTCGCGCGGGAGGCCCGGGCGCTGATCGTCGCCGAGCTGGACGGCGCGGCGGCGGCGTGCGCCGCGCTCGCCGAGGAGCATCGCGGCACCGTGATGGCCGCGCGCACGCTGCTGCAGCAGGCGGTGCCGACCACCTTCGGCCTGAAGGCGGCCGTCTGGCTCGACGGGCTCCTCGACGCGCGGGAGCGGCTCGGCGCGTGGCGCCCCGTCGCGCAGCTCGGCGGCGCCGCGGGCACGCTCGCGCTGCTCGGCGACCGCGGCCCCGAGGTGCTGCGCGCGTTCGCGGCGGAACTCGGGCTCGACGAGCCTGCTGTCGCGTGGCACGCGACACGCGGGCCCGTGCGCGCGCTCGTGGCGGCGCTGGAGGGGACGGCGGCGGCCTGCGCAAAGCCGGCGCTCGACGTCGTCCTGCTCGCGCAGACGGAGGTCGGCGAGGTGCGCGTACCGCGGGGCGGCGGCTCGTCGACCATGCCGCACAAGCGGAACCCGGTCGACGCGCTGCTCGCGCTCGCCTGCGCCCGCCGCGTGCATGCGCTCGCGGGAACGTTCAGGCACGAGCACGAGCACGAGCGCGCCGCGGGTGCCTGGCACGCGGAGTGGGAGCCGCTCTCCGACGCACTCGCGCTGACGGGAGGAGCGGCCGCCCACCTCCGCGAGACGCTCGAAGGCCTGGAAGTCGACGCGGAGCGGATGCGGGCGAACATCCGCCCCGAGACGACGTCGGAGGCCGGGCGTGAGACGGTGGCGGAGGACTACCTCGGGTCCGCCGACGCGCTCGTCGACCGCGTGCTCGCCCGCTTTCGCGAGCGGTGACGCTCGCGCACGTCCTCGAAGGCGAGGGGCCCCCGCTCGTCCTGTCCGCCTCGCTCGGCACCACGCGAACGCTGTGGGAGCCGAACGTGCCGCTGCTCGCGCCGCACCGCCGCCTCGTCCGCTACGACCACCCGGGCCACGGCGGCTCGCCGCCCGGGCCGCGCACGATCGAGGGCTTTGCCCGCGCCGTGCTCGAGGTCGCCGACGAGCTCGGGCTGGAGCGGTTCTCCTTCTGCGGGCTCTCGCTCGGCGGGATGGTCGGGATGTGGCTCGGCGCCCACACGCCGGAGCGGCTCGACCGGCTCGTGCTCTGCTGCACCGCGCCGCGGCTGGCGCGTGCGACGTACCTCGAGCGGGCGGCGACAGTACGGGAGCACGGGCTGGGGGCGGTCGCCGACGCCGTCGTCGAGCGCTGGTTCACGCCGCGCTTCCGCGACCGCCAACGGTGGCGCCGGATGCTGCTGTCGACGCCGGCCGAGGGCTACGCGCGCGCCTGCGAGGCGATCGCCCACATGGACTTGCGCGACGAGCTCGCGCGCATCAGGGTCCCGACCACGGTGATCCTCGGCTCCCACGACCCCGTCGTCGACGACGAGAGCCGGCGCCTGCTGGAGCAGGTCGGCCCGGTCGTCGAGCTCGACGCCGCGCACCTCGCGAACGTCGAGCAGCCGGCTGCCTTCGCCGCGGCGGTGCTGACGACGTGAGCTACGAGGAGGGGATGCGGGTGCGGCGCGAGGTGCTCGGGGACGAGCACGTGGACGCGGCGGTCGCGCGCACGACCGACCTCACGCGCGACTTCCAGGAGCTGATCACGCGGTACGCGTGGGGCGAGATCTGGACGCGCCCCGGGCTCGACCGCAGGACGAGGAGCTGCATCACGCTGACCGCGCTCGTCGCGCTCGGCCGCTTCGAGGAGCTCGAGCTCCACCTGGCCGCCGCCCGCCGGAACGGGCTCGGCGACGACGAGATCAAGGAGGTCCTGCTCCAGACCGCGATCTACTGCGGCGTCCCGGCCGCGAACACCGCGTTCGGGGTCGCGCAGCGCGTACTCGAGGGCTAGGCGCCGATCCGCTCGGCCACGAGCGCGCCGATCTCGTCGGCCATCCGCCGCGGCACGATGTCGGCGAACTCGTGCTCCTCACCGGCGGCGACGACGAGCCTCGCCTGGACGACGCCGCGCCGATCGACGCTCCGGACCGCCGCGAGCGGAACCTCGACCGCCGTCTCCTTGAACAGCACGTAGAGGAAGAGGAGCCGCCGGTCGGTGAGCGCGAGCAGCCCGGACTTCCAGCCGAGCGTCGCCTCCGCCACCGCCAGGAGCTCCTCGTCGCCCGCGAGCCGCTCCGGCAGCAGCTCGAGCTCGTCCGACACCACCCACCGCCGCTTCAGGCACCGCCGCGCGACGGCCTCGACCGCCCCGGCCCGCGCGTCGCGCTCCGGGTCGCGCGCGACGACGCGCGCGTCGTCGATCCGCGCGTCGATCGCCGCGACGGCCTCGGCGCCCTTCGACCAGATCGTGGGGTCGACGTGCACGAAGAAGCCGTCGTCGCTGACGAGGGTCCGCGAACCGTCGGGCTCGCGCAGCATCACGGCGCAGTCGTCGAAGCGCGCCGTCGTGCGTCGGCCCTCGGTCGACTCGATCGTCACGCCGTCCTCGCCGACGACGAGCTCCACCCGACGGCGGCCGCGCCATGACGAGGGCCGGAACCGCCGCCCCTCCACGCGACGCGGGGCGTCGACCGGGTAGGCGTGGAGACCCGGCAGCTCCGTCACGTCGGGCGGGCAGACCGCGAGCAGCGTGTCCGCGGCGGCTGCGACCACGCTTGTGACCTCGTCCGGGGTCACCTCCTCGCGCTCCCGCTGGAGCTCGGCGTTCGACTGGAACGGCAGGCCGAGGAGATGTCGCTCCGCGGCGAAGTAGAGCGATGCCGGAAGCTCGGTCGGGTCCTCCCAGTGCCGCCGCGACTCCGTCGTCTCGTGCTGGAGCTCCTCGGGCGTCGGCCCGTCGGCGGCGAGCGAGCGGAGCGCGTCGAGGGCCTCGCGCGCCAGCTGCGGCACGTTCTCCGCGACCGCGTCGGCGGTGAAGGCGACGTGCGCGACCTCTCCCGTCAGCGGGATGTAGGCGACGTCGACGTCGTAGCTGAGCCCGAGCTCGTAGCGGAGCCGGTCCTGCAGGCGGTGCGCGAGCACGCGGACGCCGAGGCCGAACGCGCTCGTGCGGCGGCCGAGGAGCGAGAGCAGCACCCCGCCCGGCGGCCCCTCGCGGGCGAGCGAGGGGTAGACGACCTCGGGGATCGGGCGCGGCTCCGCCGGCGGGCGCGGCGGGCCGTCCGGGAGCGCGAGCTCGAGGCCGTCGGGCGGCTCTCCGGCGAGCGTGACGACGGCGTTGCCCCGGGTGAAGCGCTCCGCGGCCCACGCGGCGGCCTCGGCGGCGCCGACGCGGAGGAGGCCCCACTCCTCGTAGCCGGTCAGACCGTGCGTGACCGGGCCGAACCGCAGCGCGAACGCGAGCTGCACCGCGCCCGGCCCTCGCGACGCGTCCTCCGCGGCCAGGATCCTGCGCTCGACCTCGAGGCGCTCGACGGGGAGGCGCGCGAGCCGCTCTGTCGTCTGCGCGAGCAGCTCCCCGACGGCGGCCGGCTCGCCGAAGGCCCAGATCGAGGTGAGCAGGTTGTCGATCGTGCCGTTGAACTCGACCGGCCGGCGGCTGCTCGCGGGCAGTGCGAGGTGCTCGACGAGGTGCGTGATCCCCGCGGTCGGCGGCGTCTCGTCGGCGCGACCGACGCGGAAGACCATGGTCGCGGTGAACGGTCCGGGCGCGTCGGCGACGAAGGCCGGGATCCCGGCGAGCTCGCTGCGCTCGACCTCGAGGATGCTCACGCACGCACCGGTACGGCACACGGCCGCGCCGGCCCGCCGTCAGCGCGGCGCGCGCATCCGCAGAGCCTCGGGCCGCGCTCGCTCGCCGAGCCGCAGGCGGCGCAGACGACCGTGTCCACGCGTCAACTATCGCCTACGCACCGGCGCGGCGCCACCGGCGCAGCCCGAGCGGCAGCGCGGCGACGACCACGAGGGCGGCGAGCGCCGCCGCCCACGGGGCCCAGGCGGGTGCCCCCTCGTCCGGCGGCTCTGGCGGCTGCTCGACGGCCGGCGCGGCGACCACCTCGTCGTCCGCCGGCGCTGCGTCCGGCGTGCCCCGCCCGGAGAGCGCGCGACTCGGCTGCTGGCGGTCGGGCTGCTCCGGCTCCGCGGCGGGAGGCGCGGCCGACGGCTGCGGCTGCTGCTGCTGCGGCTGCTCCGGCGCGGGCGATTCGTCCTCGCTCTCTGCCCGCGCGAGCCCCGTCAGCCGCTGCCGGAGCGCCTGGTTGATGTCCTCCTCTGCGGTCGAGTAGGCGCGGACATCCTCCGGCAGCGCCGCGAGCGCGGCGGCGTAGCACTCGGGCGGGTAGACGGCGTCGATGCGGCCGTCGTACCAGTCGTCGAGCACGCGGTCGCCGCACGGCCGCGAGGCCGCGTCGACCGCACCCGGGAGGAGCGCGGCGGCAAGAGCGAGCAGGGCGATGCCCGCGGGCAAGGGGCGCAGGCGGCGCGCCATCCAGAGAGTGTGCCCGAAGCGGGCGGAAACGGAACGCCCTAGGCGGGCTGAGCGGGCTTCGGCAGGTCCTCGATCGCGCGCAGCGCGCGCTCCATCTCCGCCTC
>DATHTC010000145.1:0-2991 GCA_035463735.1 Gaiellaceae bacterium
AGGCAGCCGGTCGCGTTCACGACCACGACGGGGGTCGGGATCGAGTTCACCACCGTCCGCACCACGAGCGGGACGCCGCACCCCTGGCACAGCGAGTGGCCGCCGGCGAGCGGCGGGACCCCGGCCTCGTTGCGGACGAGCTGCTTCAGACGTGGCATCAGGCGCTCCTGACTCCGAGGTAGCGGGTGCGGGGGTCGCCGGGCCGCGCGAGCTCCGCGTAGAGCTCGGCGACGTCGCCGGGCAGGAGCTCACGGCCCCCGAGGCCGTAGACGGCGCTGCGCAGGTCGACGTCGGTGCCGTAGAGCGCCGCGGCGACCTCGGCGAAGAGGGGCGGCGGCGCGCCCGGCGAGTCGGCGCGGTCGAGCACGAGCGCGGTGCGGACGCCGTCGAGCGCGCGGCGCAGGTGGCTGGCGGGGAACGGCCGGAAGGAGCGCAGCTCGAGGAGCCCCACGCGCTCGCCGCGGTCGCGAAGCTCGTCGACGACGTCCTTCGCGGTGCCGGCGGTCGAGCCCAGGAGCACGAGCGCGCGCTGGGCGCCGTCGAGCCGGTACGCCTCCACGGGCTGGTAGCGCCGCCCGGTGACGGTCTCGAGCTCGTCCGACGCCGTCTCGAGCGCGTCGAGGGCGGCCACCTGCGCGGCCGCGAGCGCGCGGCGCAGCTCGTAGTAGTAGTCCGGCATCGCGAACGGCCCCTGCGTCGACGGGTGCTCGAGGTCGAGCAGCGGGTGGGGGATCCGGTACTCGCCGACGAAGGCACGCGCCTCCTCGTCGGGGAGCAGCTCCACCGGCTCGGCGCCGTGCGTGATCGTGAACCCGTCCATGCACACGAGCACGGGGAGGAGCACGTCGGGGCGCTCGGCGATCCGCGGCGCGAGCAGCATCGCGTCGTAGGCCTCCTGCGCGTTCTCGACGAAGAGCTGGATCGCGCCCGAGTCGCGGACGAGCATCGAGTCGGAGTGGTCGGCGTGGATGTTGATCGGCGCCGAGAGCGCGCGGTTGCCGACGGCCATCACCACCGGCGCGCGCATCGCGGCCGCGATGTACACGATCTCGGCCATGTACGCGAGCCCCTGGGAGGACGTCGCCGTCATCGTCCGGGCGCCCGCGAGCGCGGCGCCGACCGCCGCCGACATGGCGGAGTGCTCCGACTCGACGTCGATCATCTCGCCGTGGGCGCGCCCGTCGGCGACGAACGACGCGAACGCCTGGATGATCGGCGTCTGCGGCGTGATCGGGTAGATCGGGACGACGTCCGGGTCGATCTGGCGCATCGCGTGCGCGACGGCCTCGCCGCCCGTCAGCACGAGCCGGTCTCGCGGGACCGCGGTCACGTGGCCTGCTCCTCGGCGACCATCGTGATCGCCCCCGTGGGGCACATCTCGGCGCAGACCTCGCACCCCTTGCAGTGGTCGAGGTCGAAGCCGGCGAAGCGCTCGCCGTCGAGCACGATCGCCGAGTCGGGGCAGTAGAGCCAGCACAGCAGGCAGTCGACGCAGCGGTCGAGGTCGACCTCGGGCACGAGCCCCGTGCGCCAGCCGCCCGTCCGCGGCCGCTCGGACTCGCGCGCGAGGACGGTGCCACCCGGCGGCAGCTCGCTCCAGCCCTTCAGGCGGCCCATCGCTCCTCCCGTGCGGCGGCGTGGCCGAGCCGCGCCGCGGCCAGCGTCTCCTCGACGGCCTTCGCTCCGAGCACGTGCGTCACCGCGCCGAGCAGGTCGGGGAGCGGGGGCACGCCGAGCGCGCCGGCCAGCGCCCCCGCCGCGAGCACGTTGACGGCGCGCGGCGGCCCCGGCGCGACGCAGACGATCCGGCCGCGGTGGCCGGTCGCGGCGGCGACCTCCGCAGGGGTGCGCTCCGTGACGGCCACGAGCACCCCGTCCGCGGGGAGCCCGTCCACGACCTCCGGTCCGAGCAGCGAGGGCTCGAGCACGGTCACGGCGTCGGGCTGGTCGATCGCGCAGTGGCGGCGGATCGGGCGGTCGTCGATGCGCGTGTAGGCGCGCATCGGCGCGCCGCGGCGCTCCGGCCCGTACTCGGGGAAGGCCTGGACGCTCTTGCCCGCCTGCAGCGCGGCGACGGCGAGCACCTGCGAGCCCGTCTTCGCGCCCTGCCCGGCGCGCGCGTGCCAGCGGATCTCGATCACGACAGCGCCTCCGCGACCGACGCGGCGACGAGCTTCGCCTCGCGCACTGCCTCCACGACCGTCGCGCCGCCGTTGACGGCGTCGCCCGCGGCCCACCAGCGAGGGTTCGAGGTGCGGCCGGTGACCGGGTCGACGACGGGGCGGCCGCGCTCGAGCTCGAGCCCCTCGATCCAGGAGAGGAGCTCGGCGCGCGGCTGCTGCCCGATCGCGAGCACGGCCGTGTCCACCGGCAAGAGGAACTCCGTGCCCTCCACCTCCTGGAGGCGCCCACGGCCCTCGCCTGGCACGAGGCGGACGTGGCGGCACTCGAGCGCGTCGAGCCGCGTGGCGCCCAGGAAGCGGAGGGGGACGGTGAGCCAGAGGAACCGGACGCCCTCGCGCCGTGCCTCCGCGACCTCGTGCGGGTACGCAGGCATCTCGGCCTCGGTGCGGCGGTAGACGAGCGTCACCTCGGCGGCGCCCAGCCGGCGCGCCTCGCAGGCGACGTCGATCGCCGTGTTGCCGCCGCCGATCACGGCGACGCTTCGTCCGAGGGCCGGCGTCTCGCCCGTCTTCAGCGCCTCGATGAAGGGGAGCGACCGCCAGACGCCGGGGAGATCGGCCCCCGGGAGGTCGACGTCGGTGTCGGCGCCCAGGCCGCACGCGAGCACGAGCGCGTCGGCCTCCGCCTCGAGGCGGCGGAGCTCCTCCCGCGAGCCGACGGCGTCGCCGAAGCGGAACTCGACGCCGAGCTCCTCCAGTGCGGCGACCTCGTCCGGGAGCGGCTCGCGCAGCTGCCGGTACGGCGCGATCGCGAAGCGGACGAGCCCGCCGGCCTCCGCGCGCGCGTCGTGGACGGTCACGGCGAACC
>DATHTC010000146.1:0-4302 GCA_035463735.1 Gaiellaceae bacterium
GTCCTCGTCTTGCGCGAGCAGGGCCCGCACCGCCGCCTTTCCCGACCGAGCGAGCCCGAGGACGAGAACCCCCGGCGAACGTGACTCCTCACTGGACATGGTCTCGTCACTGTAGGGCGAGGCGTGGCCTCGCCCTCATAGCTGGAAGCGCAGGTAGTACCGATAGAACAGCACGAACCCGATCGCGCAGAGGATCGACCCCACGATCCAGAAGCGCACCATGATCTTCGTCTCCGACCACGCCTTCATCTCGAAGTGGTGGTGGATGGGCGCCATCAGGAAGACGCGCCTGCCGGTGCGTTTGAAGCTGACGACCTGGATCATCACGGAGAGAGCCTCGATCACGAAGATGCCGCCGATCAGGAGCAGCAGCGCCTCGACCTTCATCATGATCGCGAACGCGCCGAGCGCGCCGCCGATCGCCATCGCGCCCGTGTCGCCCATGAACACCTCGGCGGGGAAGGCGTTGTACCAGAGGAACCCGATCGCGGCCCCGATCAGCGCGCCGCCGAGGATCGCGAGGTCGAGGTACGACACGCTCTGCTCGCCGATCTGGCCGGTGCGGATGTACGAGTACACCGCCATCACCGTGAACGTGAAGACGGCGATCGTGGTGGTCCCGGCGGCGAGGCCGTCGATTCCGTCGGTGAGGTTGACCCCGTTCGCGAAGCCCGCGACGACGAGGAACAGGAACGGGTACCAGAGCCAGCCGAGCGGCAGCGACCAGTCGACCACGGGCAGGTAGATCGACGTCGAGAGCCCGAGGTCGTGGGCGAGCAGCGCGACGGCGCCCGCGACGAGCGCGAGCAGGATCATCTTCCAGCGGCCGGAGAGGCCGAGGGAGCGGCGGTGGGTCAGCTTGATGAAGTCGTCGGTGAACCCGATCGCGCCGCACGCGACGGTCGCGAAGAACACCGTCAGCGCCGCGGTCGTGTAGCGCGACAGCGCGAGGAAGGCGATCGAAGCGGCGAGCAGGATCAGCACGCCGCCCATCACCGGTGTGCCCTGCTTCGTCTGGTGCCCCTCCGGCCCCTCCTCCCGGATGTGCTGCCCGAGCTCCCGGCGGCGCAGGAACTCGATGAACTTCGGGCCGATCACGATCGAGATCACGAGCGCGACCAGGGTCGCCGCCAGGACTCGGACCACTAGATCAAGGCCTCCGCGACGCGCTCGAGGCCGGCCGCCCGTGAGGCCTTCACGAGCACGGCGTCGGTGCCGCGCAGCCGCTCCCGCACGACCGCGACTGCCTCGTCGGCGCTGCCGACAAGCGTGCCTCCGTACTCCCGCGGCAGCCCGTTGCCGACCGCGACGACCTCCACCTCGAGGTCGGCCGCGGCCGCGCCCACGGCGCGGTGGTAGGCCGGCGCTTTCGGGCCGAGCTCGGCCATCTCGCCGAGCACCGCGAGCGCGCGCCCGCCGGATGCGCGCGCACGCAGGTAGCGGAGCGCCGCGACCATCGAGACCGGGTTCGCGTTCCACGCGTCGTTGATCAGCAGCGCCCCGCCGGGCAGCTCGTGCTCCTCTCCGCGCCAGCGCGAGAAGGCGATCGTCCGCGCCCCTTCCACGGCGCGCTCGAGGGGGAGCCCGAGCGCACGGTACGCGGCGAGCGCCGGCAGGGTGTTCTGCGCCTGGTGCTCGGCCGAGAACGGCACCTCCAGCGCCACGGTCTCTCCGCCGACGTCGGCCACGAGCCGCGGTGGCGCGAACGAGACGAGGCGCACGTCGCCCCCCTCGCCGAACCGCACCGTGTGCACGTCGTCCCGCAGGTATGGATCGAGCAGCGGCTCGTCCGCCGGCACGATCGCCGTGCCGCCTGGGGGGAGCGCCGCCAGCAGCTCCGCCTTCGCCTGCGCCACGCGCTCGACGGTGCCGAGGAGCTCGAGGTGGACGGGCGCGATCGCGGTGATCACGCCCACGTGCGGCCGCGCCACCTCGCAGAGCGCCGCCACCTGCCCGCGGCCGCGCATGCCCATCTCCGCGACGACCACCTCCGTGTCCGGCTCGACACGGAAGAGCGTGAGCGGAAGGCCGACCTCGTTGTTGTGACCGTCCGCGGCGGCGACGGTCCGGGTGACGGCGCGGCACAGCGCGGCGAGGATGTCCTTCGTCGAGGTCTTGCCGACGGAGCCGGTGACGCCGACGACGGTCGCGGCCGAGCGCTCGCGGACGAGCGCAGCGAGCCCGGCGAGTGCCGCATGGGCGTCGTCCGGGAGCAGCGCGGCCGCCGCGCCCGCCGCCAGCGCGTCGTCCGCGAAGGCGGTGCCCCGGCCGACGGCGACGAACAGCGCCCCCGGGCCGACATGGCGCGAGTCGATCTCGATCGCGGTCACGGTTCCGCCGGTGCCGAGCCGGAGCCGGCCCGGGGCGGCCGCGCGGATCTCGTCGAGCGTGAGGGGGATCACGCCGGCACTCCGCGCAGCGCCGCGCGCGCGACGGCCCGGTCGTCGAACGGGTGGATCTCGCCCGCGATCTCCTGGCCGGGCTCGTGGCCCTTGCCCGCGATCACGACGACGTCGCCGGCGCGCGCCTCCTCGACGGCCGCCGCGATCGCCGCCCCGCGGTCGAGCTCCACGCGAAGCTCGCGTGGCGCGCCGGCGACGATCTCGTCGACGATCGCCTGCGGGTCCTCGCTGCGGGGGTTGTCCGAGGTCACGAACGCGACGTCCGCGAGCTCGGCCGCGGTCCGCCCCATCAGCGGCCGCTTCTCGCGGTCGCGGTCGCCCCCCGCGCCGAACACGACGAGGACGCGGCCCTCCGCGAGCTCGCGCGCCGCGCGCAGCACGTGCGCGAGCGCCTCGGGCTTGTGGGCGTAGTCGACGAGCACCTCGAACGGCTGCCCCTCGTCGACCGGCTCGAGCCGCCCAGGCACGCCGCGGACGGACTCCACGCCGGCGGCGACGTGCTCGTCCCCGACCTCGAGCAGCCGCGCGAGCGCGACCGCGGCGAGCACGTTCTCGACGTTGAAGCGCCCGCGCAGGTGCGTACGGAGCTCGATCCCGGCCGCGCGGAGGCGCGCCCCCCAGGCACCCAGCTCGAGCCGCTCCGGCCGCACGTCCGCGTCCGCGTCGAGCCCGAACGTGACGACCCCGGGAAGCTCGGCGGCGAGGCGCCTGCCCCACGCGTCGCCGAGCCCCACCGCCGCCCGCGGGCGCGGGCTCGAGAGGAACAGCCGCCGCTTCGCCTCGAAGTACCGCTCCATCGTCTCGTGGAAGTCGAGGTGCTCGTGCGAGAGGTTCGTGAAGGCGAGTGCGCGGAGGCGGACGCCGTCGAGCCGCCGCAGCTCGGACGCGTGCGACGACGCCTCGATCACCGCGCTGCGGTTGCCCGCGTCGAGCATCTCGCGGAAGAGCCGCTGGAGGTCGATCGCCTCGGGCGTCGTGCGCGGGAGCGTGCGCCGCTCGCCGCCGACGCGCGTCTCGACGGTGCCGACGAGCCCCGGCCGGCGACCGGCGGCCTCCAGGATCGCGTGCAGGAGGAACGCGGTCGTCGTCTTCCCGCTCGTGCCCGTGATCCCGGCGACCTCGAGCTCGTCCGTCGGGCGGCCGAAGAACGCGTCCGCAGCGACCGCCATCGCGGCGCGCGCGTCGGCGACGACGAGCTGCGGCACGGGAGGCGGCAGCGTCCGCTCCACGACGAGCGCGACGGCGCCGCGCGAGACGGCGTCGGCGGCGAACTCGTGCCCGTCGCGCGTCGTCCCGGGCACGCAGAAGAAGAGGGTGCCCGGCGCGGCAGCGCGGGCGTCGTACGCGAGGTCGAGAACCTCGACGGGCGCCCGCTGGACGACGGCTTCCGGGGCGAGCGCGGCGATCAGGCGCTCGAGGTCCATTCAGCGCAGGACTCTAGCGCCGGCGTCGGCGACGCCCGCTCAGTCCGGCGTGGCGACGAGCGGCGCGTCGGGCGGCACCTCGAGGTACTGAAGCGAGAACCGCGCGATCTGCTGGAACGCGGGCGCCGCCACGACGCCACCCCAGATCGACCCCTTGGGCTCGTCGACGTTCACGAGCACGACGAGTCGAGGCTTCGTCGCCGGCACGAACCCGACGAAGGAGGCGACGTACCGCGTGGAGGAGTAGCCGCCGGTCGGCTCCGGCTTCTGCGCCGTCCCGGTCTTCCCGGCCACGTAGTAGCCGGTGATCGCGGCCGCGGTGCCGGTCCCGCCCTCGTCCACGACGCCGCGGAGGAGCGTCTTCAGCGTCGCCGCGACGCCCGGGGAGACGACGCGCCGCCGCTTCGGCGCCACCGGCCGGGAGCCGCCGACACGCGCCACGAGGTGCGGCTGTACGAGCACGCCGCCGTTCGCGA
>DATHTC010000147.1:0-4523 GCA_035463735.1 Gaiellaceae bacterium
GCCGGCGGGCGAGGCGGCGACGCTTTCTTCGCGGCGGATCGCCACGCGATTACTCTGTCACGCTCGCGCGGACGAAGTCGACGACCTCGATCCCCGCCTCCTGCGCGGCCTGCGCGACGGTCCGACCGGTGTCGTGGATGAACGCCTGGTCGAGCAGCGCCCCGCCCTTGGCGGCGAAGAAGCGCTTGCCGAGCATCCCCTCGACGATCTTCTCCCGCGCCTGCTCCGGCTTCGACTGCACCTCGTCCGAGTTGCGGTAGATCTCCCGCTCGGCCGCGACCGTCTCCTCCGGGACGTCGTCCCGCCGCAGCCACCCGGGCGCCTCCGAGGCGACGTGCATCGCGATCCGCCGCGCGGCCTCCGCGTCGTCGCCCCGGTAGCGGAGCAGGACGCCGATCTTGTGCGCGGGCGCGTGCACGTACGAGGCGAGGTCTTCGCCCCCGATCGCCTCGAGGCGCCGCTCCGTGCGCACGACGATGTTCTCGCCGAGCTTGGCGACGAGCTCGACGCGCTCGGCCTCGAGGCGCTCGGCCGCGCCCTCACCGTCGGCGAACAGGCTGTCGAGCACGCGCTCCGCGAACGCGCGGAACGCTTCGTTGTTCGATACGGGCTCCGTCTCGCAGCCGACGGCAACGATCGCGCCCACGCCCGCCTCGGTGCGGACGAGCACGCGGCCCTCCGTGGTCTCGCGTCCCGCGCGCTTGCCCGCCTGCGCCATCCCGCGCTCGCGAAGCAGCTTCCGGGCGGCGTCGAGGTCGCCGGCGGTCTCCTCGAGCGCGCGCTTGCAGTCCATCATCCCCGCGCCGGTGAGGTCGCGAAGCTCCTTGACGAGGCTCGCCGAGATCGTCGTGCTCACGGCTGTCCCTCCTCGGTCGTCGTGGGCTCGGACGCGGTCTCGGTCGCTGCCTCCGCTGGACCTGCCGGCTCGGTCTCGGCCGGCGCGTCGACCCGCACGCCGGGCTGTGCCATCTCCGGCTCCGCGGGCGCCTCGGTCTCGGTGTCGACGCCGGTCGCCGCGGCGACCGCCGGCTCGGCGACCGCGGTCGCGACGGCGCCCTCCCCCTCCTCGCGCGCACGCGCGGGCGCCGCGGCCAGCTCCTGCGGGGTCACGCGCTGCTTCCCGGCGAGGACGCCCTCGGCGACGACGCGCGTGATCAGGTCGCAGGCGCGAATCGCGTCGTCGTTCCCCGGGATCACGTAATCCGCCTCGTCGGGGTCGCAGTTCGTGTCGACGAGCGCGATCACCGGCATCCCCAGCCGCCTCGCCTCCTTCACCGCGAGCGCCTCCTTGCGGAGGTCGACGATGAACGCGGCATCGGGCTGGCGGCGCAGGTCGGCGACGCCGCCGAGGTTCTGCTCGAGCTTGTCGAGCTCGGCCAGCATCGTGATCCGCTCCTTCGGCGGGAGGAGCTCGAGCTGCCCCTCGGTGCGGAGCCGCCGCAGCTCGTGCAGGCGCTCGATCCGGTTGGACATCGTGCGCCAGTTCGTGAGCAGGCCACCCAGCCAGCGATGGTTGACGTACGGCATGCCGACGCGGCCGGCCTCGCGCTCGATCGAGTCCTGGGCCTGCTTCTTCGTGCCGACGAAGAGAATCGTGCCGTTGCGCTCGGCGACGTTCCGGGCGAAGTCGTGAGCCTCCTGGAGCAGCTCCTGCGTCTGCTGGAGGTCGATGATGTAGATCCCGCCGCGCTCGGCGAAGATGTACCGGCGCATCTTGGGGTTCCAGCGCCGCGTCTGGTGGCCGAAGTGGACGCCGGCCTCCAGCAGCTCGCGCATGGTGGCGACTGCCATGTGGACTCCTGTCGGTTCGGATTGCTGCGGCCGGCGGGCCCGCGTGGAACCGGCCGCAGAGGCCGGCACCGCCACGAGGGTCGTCCCGCCGGTTCGGGGACGAAAGCCGCTCCATGCTAGCCCACCGCGGCCTATGCTGAGGCGGTGGACGCGGGGCGCGTGGACGCCGGGTCGTCGCCGGCGGACCCCCTCCTGCAGCTCGCGGAGGAGCTTCGCATCCGCGCCTTCGACCTCGCGCAGGAGGTGGTCGAGGAGGGCCTCCGCGACGACGCCGTGCCGTCGCTCCAGCGGATCGGCCGCCTCGGCCAGCTCGGCGACCTCCCGACGTTCGTCGTCGAGCTCGCGCGGCAGCTCGCCGAGCCCGACCCGGAGCGGCTCCGCGCGGCGGGGCCGCTCGCGTCCCTCGCGCGCGACCACGCGCGCAACCGCGAGGCGCTCGGGTTCGCACCGCGGGAGATCGTCACCGAGTTCCTGCTCCTGCGCCGCGTGCTGTGGCGCTTCGTCGCGCGGCGCGCCGTCGAGCTCGAGGCGGGCGGCCTGCTCGAGGTGGAGCGGCGGCTCGACCACACGATCGACGGGCTCGTGGCCGAATGCGTCGTCGCGTACTTCGACCGCGCGCTCGGGGAGCTGGCACTGCGGGCCCGGCAGGATCCGCTCACGGGGCTCCTCAATCACCAGGCGTTCACGCACGCCCTCGACGACGAGCTGCGGCGGGCGGAGCGCTACGAGCACGGCGTCGCGCTCGTCTTCTTCGACATCGACCGCTTCAAGGCGGTCAACGACACCCTCGGGCACCCGGAGGGCGACCGCGTGCTCCGCGTCGTCGCCGAGGTCGTCGAGGCGACCCTTCGCCGTACGGACCTCGCCGGGCGGATGGGCGGGGACGAGTTCGCGGTCGCGCTCGTGGAGAGCGACGTCGAGGCCGCCGGGCACCTGCTCGCGCGGCTGCACGACGCCGTCGACGAGCGGGTGGCGCAGGGCGAGCTGCCGCCGGGGTTCTCGATCAGCCCCGGCGTGGCGGACTTCCCGGGCGACGGCCGCACGTCCGACGCGCTGTTCCGGGCCGCCGACCGGCGGCTCTACGACGTCAAGCGCACGAAGACGTGACGCCTCCGTGACGGTGCCAGGCACCGTAAAGACACCATGCGGGTGCCAGGCACCGCGGAGGCCGCCTCCTCTTGGACGCGCGGATCACGCGGCACCGCTCGCTGATCCGTGACACTTCCGTGACGGTGCCAGGCACCGTAAAGACGGCCTCGCGGTGCCAGGCACCGTGGAGCGACGGACACCGCGGAGCGACGGCGCCCGCGCCCGGCCGGCTACGCGCCCCGCGCCTGTGCGAGCGCCGCCTCGAGCTCGGGCGGCAGCGGCGAGCGGACGTCGACGGGCTCGCCCGTCACGGGGTGGTCGAAGGCGAGCCGCGCCGCGTGGAGGAACTGCCGCACGAGCCCGAGGTCGCCGGCGACGCCGTAGACCGGGTCGCCGGCCACCGGCAGGCCGACGGCGGCGAGGTGGACGCGGATCTGGTGCGTGCGCCCCGTCTCCAGCGTGACGCGGAGGAGCGCGTGGCGCGGGAGCAGCTCCTCGACCTCGAACAGCGTCACCGCCTCGCGGGGCGTCGCCGTGTCGAGCGACATCCGCGTCGGGTCGCGCCGGTCGCGCCCGATCGGCGCCTCGATGCGGCCGCGGCGCGAGCGCGGGCGGCCACGGACGAGCGCCAGGTACTCGCGGGTGACGCGCCGCTCGCGGATCGCCTCCTGGAGCGCGCGGTGCGCCGCGTCCGTCCGCGCGACGACGAGGAGGCCGGACGTGTCCCGGTCGAGGCGGTGCACGATCCCCGGCCGCTCCGGGTCCTCCCCGCCCTCCGCCTCGAGCGCCAGGAGCCCGTGGACGAGCGTCCCAGTCGCGTGCCCGGCTCCCGGGTGCACGACGAGCCCGGCCGGCTTGTCGACGACGAGCAGGTGCGCGTCCTCCCACACGACGTCGAGCTCCATCGTCTCGGGCTCGAGCCCGCTCGGCCGCGACGAGGGCAGCGACAGCTCCAGCTCCTCGCCGCCCGCGAGCCGGTGGCTCTTCGGCCGGGCGACGCCCTCGACGAGCACGAGCCCCGCCGCGACGAGCCGCTCGGCCTCCGCCCGCGAGCCCACCTCCGCGAGCCGCGCGAGGTACCGGTCGAGCCGCTCGCCGGCCGCGTCCTCGGGGACGCGGAGCTTCAGGGAACCGGGCGCAGCCGCCGCGGCTCACGGTCTGCGAGCACGAGCGCGCCGAGCAGGACGGCGACGCCGACCACGATGAACGTGTCGGCGAGATTGAACGCGGGCCAGAACGTGAGGTCGAGGAAGTCGGTGACGTGGCCGAGGCGCACGCGGTCGAGGAGGTTCGAGAGGCTGCCGCCGAGCACGAGCCCGAGCCCGACCGGGAGCACCGGATGCCTGGCGCCGGAGCGGGCGAAGAAGACGAGCATCCACGCGACCGCGACCGCGGTCAGCAGGATCACGATCGTCGTCGCGGTCGGGAACAGGCCGAAGGCGATCCCCGAGTTCTGGACGTGGTGGATCGAGAACGGCCCGAGGGCCGCCGTCTCCTCGCCGAGGTCGAGCCGGCGCCCGACGAGCTGCTTCGTGCCCTGGTCGGCGGCGACGGCCGCGCCGGCGACGAGCCCGAGCGCGACCCACTGGCGCGGTCCAGCGGCGAGCGAACGCCGCGCCGTCGAGATCGGCGCGAGCGCGTTC
>DATHTC010000148.1:0-6394 GCA_035463735.1 Gaiellaceae bacterium
GAGGCGTTCGACTTCGTCGCGCTCGTGAGGATGCCGCGCCGCCGCTCTGCGAGCGCGAATGCAAACCCGACCACGCGGCGCACGCCGGCGCGCGTGAACACGCCCGTCTCGATCCCCACCTCGAGCCCGAGGCCGCGGTGCACGCGCCCGCCGACGCCGGCGTACTCGCCCTCGGTGTTCTCGCGCACGACGAGGAAGTCGACCTCCGGCCTGCCCGCGAGCGGGGACGGGATCCCGTCGAGGAGCCGCGCGGGGCGGACGTTGGCCCACAGGTCGAGGCCCAGCCGGAGCGGGAGCAGGAGCCCCCAGAGCGTGACGTGGTCGGGGACGGAGGGGTGGCCGACCGCGCCGAGGAGGACGGCATCGTGCGCACGAACGACGTCGAGTGCCTCCGGCGGCATCATCGCGCCCTCGCGGTGGAGGCGGTCGGTGCCCCAGTCGAGCTCCGTCCACTCGAGCGCGAGGCCGAGCGCGTCGACGGCCTTGCGCGCCTCCGCCACCACCTCGGGGCCGGCGCCGTCGCCGGCGATCACGGCGACGCGGTTGCTCACGACGCCAGCTCCGCCGCCGTCGGGATCCCCGACCGGCCGTCGAGCGCTCGGCACGAGCGGGCGGCACAGCGGTTCGCGAACGTCAGCGCGTCGGGGAGCGCGGCGCCGGCGACGAGCCGCGCGAGCAGGGCGCCGTGGAAGACGTCGCCCGCGCCCAGCGTGCTCACGACCGCGACCGTCTCGCCCGGCGCCTCGACCACCTCGCCGCCGCGCCCGTACGCGACGCTGCCCTCCGCTCCGCGGGTGACGACGACGAGCTCCGCGCCCGCCTCGAGCGCCGCCGCGGGGCCGCCGAAGCCGTCGCGCAGCGCCGACTCGGTCGGCGCGTACAGCGCGACGTCGCGCAGGTCGAGGCCGTCGATCGGGTTCCCGCCGTCGACGGAGAGCCGGATGCGGCCGCGCAGCGGCACCGCTGCGCCGTACCCCGTCTGGTCGACGTGCACCCACGCGGCGGCGAGGCAGAGGTCCCGCGCGCGCGGGCTCAGCTCGAGCGGCGGCAGCCCCCCGCCGCGGAAGGCGGCGATCGTGCGGAGCCCGCCGCCGACGAAGATCGCGCTCTGCGGCGAGCGCGCGCCGGGGACGACCCTGAGCTCGGACACGTCCACGCCCTCGCGCGCGAGCCCGTCGCGGATCACGGCGCCGACGTCGTCGTCGCCAACGGCGCCGACGAACGCAGTCTCCACGCCGAGCCGCGCGAGCGTCACCGCCGCGGTCGCGGCCGGCCCGCCTCCCGCCACCGCGAAGTCGGTGGCGAACACGAGCTCGTCCGGCGCCGGCTGCCGCGAGACCGCCGCGATGTGGTCGAGCGTCGCGAGCCCGACGCAGACGACGGCGGCGCTCACCCTGCGACCACCGTGACGACCTCGTGCGGCCGGTACGGGACGAGCGCCGCGAGGCGGTCCGACAGCTGCGCGAGCCCAGCGCGCGTGGACTCCGGGTGGCGGATCAGGCGCGGTAGCCCGACACGCCGGTCCGGTCGAGGAGGCTCTCGCCGGTATCCGGCGAGAAGAAGTAGAAGCGGGAGGGGTCGAGCGCCAGCGTGATCGTGTTCCCGACCCGCGCGGCGGTGCGGGGGTCGACCCGTGCGGCGAAGAGCCCTTCGCCGCCGTCGGCGAGGAGCGACGTCTCCTCGTCTCCCTGGGCCGACACCGCGTGCTCGACGACGACCGGCTTCGCGTCGAGCTCGAAGAACACGTACGCGTCGGAGCCGAGCTCCTCGAGCACCTCGACGCGCACCTCGAGCTGCGGCAGGCCCGACGGCGCGAAGGCCGCGTCCTCGAATGCCTCCGGGCGGATGCCCAGCACCACGCGTGCGTCGCCCGCGGGCCGCGGCAGCCGCGTGCGGTCGAGCGGGACGTGCCGGCGGCCGAGCGAGACGCCGTCGCCGCCGACCCGGGCCTCCAGCAGGTTCATCGCCGGCGAGCCGATGAAGGCGGCGACGAAGACGTTGGACGGCTCGTCGTAGAGGCGCTGCGGCGCGTCGACCTGCTGGATCAGCCCGTCCTTCATCACCGCCACCCGCTGACCGAGCGTCATCGCCTCGATCTGGTCGTGGGTGACGTAGACGGTCGTCGTCCCCAGCCGCCCGTGCAGCTGCTGGAGCGACGTCCGCATCGACACGCGCAGCTTCGCGTCGAGGTTCGAGAGCGGCTCGTCCATCAGGAACGCCGCCGGCTCGCGGATGATCGCCCGCCCCATCGCCACGCGCTGCTGCTGCCCGCCCGAGAGCGCGCCGGGCCGGCGGTCGAGGAGCTCGTCGAGACCGAGCAGCCCCGCGACGGCCTCGACGCGCTCGCGGATCTCCTTCCGCGGCGTGCGGCGTACCCGCAGCGCGTAGCCGAGGTTCTGGCGTACCGTCATGTGCGGGTAGAGCGCGTAGTTCTGGAACACCATCGCCAGGTCCCGCGCCGCTGGCGCGAGCGTCGTCACGTCCCGGTCGCCGATCGAGATGCGGCCCTCCGTCACGCGCTCGAGCCCGCCGATCGAGCGGAGCAGCGTGGTCTTGCCGCAGCCCGACGGGCCGACGAGCACCATGAACTCGCCGTCGCCGATCGTGAGGCTGACGTCGTCGACCGCGACCACGCCGCCGGGGAACTCCTTGCGGACGTTCTCGAGCACGATGCGGCCCATCGGCTCGAATCTAACGAGCGGCCCCGTGCGATGCAATCGTTGCCACATTGGCCGGAGCGCGCTTAGACTCGCTCTCTGGCCGCGACTGCCGCACCCATCGCGCTCACCGCCGGGGTCGCCCGCTTCCGCGACACGTGCAACGTCTACGTGCTCCGCTCGGGCCGCGACGCCGTGCTCGTGGACTTCGGCTCCGGCGCCGTCCTCGATCACCTCGAGGAGCTCGGCGTCGACCGCGTCACCGACGTGCTCGTGACGCACCACCACCGCGACCAGGTGCAGGGCCTGCGGCGGGCGGTGGAGGCGGGCGCGCGCGTCTGGGTGCCGCCGTTCGAGGAGGAGCTCGTCGCCGGCGTCGACGAGCACTGGCGGACGCGGCAGGTGGAGAACGACTACGACCTCCGCCAGGACCGCTTCTCGCTGCTCCGGTCCGTCCCGGTGGCGGGCACCGTCTCCGAGTACCGCTCGCGGCCGTACGGCGGCGTCGACGTCTACACGCTGCCGACGCCGGGGCACACGCTCGGCTCGGTGACGTACCTGGTGGAGGTGGAGGGCCGGACGCTCGCCTTCAGCGGCGACCTGGTCTACGGGCACGGCAAGGTGTGGTCGCTCGCGGCCACGCAGTGGAGCTACAGCGGCGTGGAGGGGCAGGCGGCCACGTTCATCTCGTGCGGCGTCCTCGCCGGCCGCGGGCCGGACGTGATGCTCCCGTCGCACGGCGAGCCCGTCGACGATCCCGCGGCCGCGCTCGCGCTGACCCGCACGCGGCTGCTGGAGCTCGCGAACATGCGCCTCGACCATGTCTGGGACTTCGAGGAGTGGCAGCGGAACGCATGGGTGCCGGTGACGCCGCACCTGTTCCGCGACCGCAGCGCGTTCGCGACGAGCTACGCGCTCGTGTCGGAGTCGGGCGCGGCGCTGCTGATCGACTGGGGCTACCACGTCTCGACCGGGCTCGTGCCGATGACGGACCGGACGGCGCGCCGCCCGCTGCTCGCCTCGATCGACGTGCTGCGGCGGCTCGGCGTCGACCGTATCGAGGCCGTCGTCACGACGCACTTCCACGACGATCACGTCGCCGGCCTCAACCTGCTGCGCGAGATCGAGGGGACGGAGGTCTGGTCGCCCGAGAACGTCGCGCCGGTGCTCGAGGCGCCGCAGCGGTTCGACCTGCCGTGTCTCTGGTTCGACCCCATCCCGGTCGACCGCACGCTCGCGCTCGGCCAGCCGGTCGCGTGGCGCGAGTACGAGCTGACGCCGTACCCGCTGCCGGGACACACGCTCTACGCCGCCGCCATCGCCTTCGAGGTCGACGGGCGGCGCGTGCTCGCGACCGGCGACCAGCAGGCGCTCGGCGGCGAGCGGCCCCTCCTCAACTACCAGTACCGCAACCGCTTCCGGATCGACGACTACGTGCGCAGCGCGGAGCTCTACCTCGAGCTGCGCCCCGACCTGATCGTGAGCGGGCACTGGCTCCCGCGCGAGGTGACCGACGACGACCTGGAGCAGCTGCTCGCGGAGGGGAGGCGGCTCGCCGAGCTGCACCGGGAGCTGCTGCCGCTGGAGGACGTCGACTTCGGCGCGGAGGGCTTCGGTGCCAGGATCGACCCGTACCGTGCGTCGGTGCAGGCCGGCGGCGAGCTGCGGATCGACGTCGCCGTCCGCAATCCCTTCGCCCGCGATGCCGAGGCGGTCGTGCGCCTCGCGCTGCCCGACGGGTGGGTCGCGGCCCCCGACGCGGAGACCGTCGCGCTCGGCCCGGGCGGAGAGTTGAGCGTCCGCTTCGCCGTCCGCGTGTCCGGGGACCCGGTCCGACGGGCGCGGGTCGCCGCCGACCTCACCGTCGACGGCGTGCGCTTCGGCCAGCAGGCCGAGGCGCTGGTGGACGTCGGGTGAGCGAGGTCGTCGTGGAGCGGCGCGCCTACCGTCTCGCGGTCGGCGCGGGCGGGCTCGGGGCGACGCTGACCTCGCCGGCGGGCGAGCGGTGGGCCTCGCTCTCGCTGCTCGCCGCCGTCGACCGCGTCGACGCCGTGGACGAGACGCTCGCGGTGGAGCCGCCGCGCGTGGAGGGCGGCGCCCTCGTCGTCGAGCGGCGCTCAACGCTCTGGCGTCGCGCCGGGGTGACGGTCGTCTGCGGCGACGACCAGCTCGAGCTGCGGGCCTGGGTGGCGGGCGACGGTGCGCTCGGAGCGGTGCACCTGCTCGGCGGGCGCTCGCTGCTCGCCGGTGCGCCGACGGGCTTCCTCCCCAGCGGGTCGAGCTTCCGGACGCTCTTCTCGCCGAACCCGGGCGACCCGGTCGAGCTCGTGCGGCCCGCGTCGGCGGCCGCGGTGATCGGCGTCTCCGGGGACGGCACCCCCGGCCGTGGGCACTGGTTCTCGACGCCGGCGCCGCTCTACCTCGCGCTGACGACCGACGAGGTCGGCGACCCCGAGGCACCCGCCGCCGGCGGCTGGCTCGGGCTCGGCATCGCCGCGCCCGTGGACGAGCTCGGCTTTGTCCAGCTCGCGTACCGCCCTGGCGACCGTTCCTTCCACCTGCTCCTCGACTACGAGGGACACACGAGCGTGGACGGCGACTTCCGCTCACCGGCGCTCGTGCTGACGCCGGGCGTCACGGATCCCTACGACGGCCTGCGCCGCCACCGAGACGATCTCGTCGCCCGCCGCGCCGCGCCGCCCGTGCGGCCCCGACGCCGGCCGGACTGGTGGCACGAGCCGATGTTCTGCGGCTGGGGCGCGCAGTGCCACCTCGCGCGGACGCGCGGCGGGAGGGCGCAGGACTTCGCCACGCAGGCGGCCTACGACGCGTTCCTCGACGCGCTGGCGCGCGAGGGCGTCGTCCCGGGGACGGTCGTCGTCGACGACAAGTGGCAGGACGCGTACGGCACGAACGCGCCCGACCCCCGGAAGTGGCCCGACCTGCGCGGCTGGATCGCGGCGCGGCACGAGCGCGGGGGACGCGTGCTCCTGTGGTGGAAGGCCTGGGATCCGGAGGGCCTCCCTGCGGAGCTGTGCGTCCGCACCCCCGAGGGCGCGCCGGTCGTCGTCGACCCGACGTCGCCGCCGGCGCGGGAGGCGCTGCGCCGCGTCGTCCGCGGGATGCTGGCTCCGGAGGGTCTCGACGCGGACGGGCTCAAGGTCGACTTCACCGGCCGGACGCCGAGCGGGCACGCGCTCCGCACCGCCGGCCCCGGCTGGGGGATCGCGCTCCTCCACGAGCTGCTCGCGCTCGTCCACGACGCCGCCAAGGAGGCGAAGGAGGACGCGCTCCTGATCACCCAGACGCCGCATCCCGGCTTCGTCGACGTGACCGACATGCTGCGCCTGAACGACATGCTCCGGCTCGACGACGTCCCGCGGGCCGGCGTGCAGGCGGCGGTCGTGCCGCAGATGCGCCTCCGCGCCGCGGTCGCACGCGCTGCCTGCCCCGAGCTCCTCGTCGACACCGACGACTGGTGCGTTCCCGACCGGCGCACCTGGCGCGAGTACCTCGAGCTCAAGCCGGAGCTCGGCGTCCCGTCGCTCTACTACGCGACGCACCTCGACCTGACGGGGGAGCCGCTCGGCGCCGACGACTACGAGGCGCTGCGGACGACGTGGGCGCGCTGGCGCGAGCGCTCCCGGTCACGCGAGGAGGTGCACGCATGAGCGCCGAGCCCGGCGCCGTGCCCGCGGCCCGTCCCGTGACGCTGGCCGACCTCGCACGCGAAGCCG
>DATHTC010000149.1:0-6431 GCA_035463735.1 Gaiellaceae bacterium
CGTTCGGCGTCGAGCCGACGCGGACGTCGGCGAGCCGGCGGGGCGGCTCGGGAGCCGCGGGCTCGCTCACGCGGCGCCGGCCCGCTCCAGCTCGCGCTGGCAGTCGATGTCGAGCTCGGCCCACGGCCGCGCCTCGAGACGTTCGATCGCGATCTCCCGGCCGCACCGCTCGCAGCGTCCGAAGGTGCCCTCCTCGATGCGCTCGAGCGCTCGGTCGATGCGGGCGAGGAGCGTCTGCTCGCTGCCTTCGAGCGTGTAGTCGAGCTCCCGGTGGTACGTGACGGTGGCGGCGTCGGCGAGGTGGTTGTCGAACGTCATTTCCTCGCCGGTCTCCTCCTCCAGCGAGACCGGGCTCTCGCCGCGCAGGTTCTGGATCGCCTCGACGACCCGTGCGCGCTCCTCCTGGAGGCGGGCGCGGAAGTGGTCGATGTCGAGCTCGCGGTCGGTCATGTCGACGGTTCCTTTCCCTGTTCGGCCGAGGCCAGCCGGCCCTCGAGGTCCCGGGCGTCGATCCCGGCCAGCTCCACGATCTTGTCACGCGCGCCGTGCCCGGAAACGAGCGTCACCGTCCGCGCCGGCACGCCCAGCACGCGGGCGAGGAGCGCGACGACCGCGTCGTTCGCGGCTCCGCGCTCCGGCGGCGCCGCCACGCGCACCTTCCATGCGTCGCCGTGGCGCCCGACGAGCGCGTCCCGCTTCGCTCCGGGGACGACCCGGAGCCGCAGCCGTGCGGAAGGCGCGGTCACCCCCGAACTGTACCCCGGCCCCCGGCGGCGGCGTCAGGCGGCTTCCCAGCGCTCCGGCGCGGCGGGGTCGCCGCCGGTGGTCTCCTCGCCGTCGCCGCCGGCGGCGCCCGCAGCCTCGTCGACCTCGTCGAGGGCGGCCCGCAGGAGCGCCCGCACCCGCCTGCTCTCGCGCTCGAGGCGCTCGCGCTCCGCCGTCGCCGCCCGCACGACCGCGCGAGCCTCGGCGTGCGCCTCCTCGACCACGATCCGCGCCTCCCGTCGCGCCTGCTCGCGCAGCTCGGCCGCCGCGTGCTCGGCCGAGACGAGGGTCGTCCGCAGCAGCGCCTCGAGCTCCTTGTATCGCACGAGCTCGGACTCGAGGTGCTCGACGCGGTCGGCGAGATCGGCGCGCGAGCGCCAGACGTCCTCGAAGCTGTCGGCGACGTCCAGGAGCACCTTCTCGACGCTCGCGCGCCGGTAGCCGAGCAGCCGCCGCGGGAACCCGACGTGCCGGACCTCGACGGGGGTGAGCGCCATCGCTTCCTCCTAGAGCTCCGTGAGGAGCCGGGTCGCGACTTCCTGCAGGACGAGCAGGACGATCACCGCGACCATCGGCGAGAGGTCGAGCGGCCCGATCTGCGGCACGATCCGCCGGAACAGCCGCAGGTACGGGTCGCACACGTCGTAGAGGAAGCGCTGGATCCGGTTCAGCCAGGGCGAGTACGGGAGCCGGATCCACGACGTGATCACGTACGCCAGGATCAACAGGACGTACACGAACACGAAGACGTTGACGAAGCTCGCGAGCGAGTCGCCGAGGCCGGCCAGCACGGAGGAGGCGCCCACGCCCATCGCAGGCGGGTTCGCCGTCGCCGCCGCGATTCCTGGCGCGCCCGTCAGCGTCGTCAGAGCTGGTTGAAGAAGCCGCCGCGCTCGATGATGCGCGCGCGCTCCTCGGCCGAGACCTCGACGTTGCGAGGCGTGAGCAGGAAGACCTTGTCGGCGACGCGCTGCATCCCGCCGTTCAGCGCGTAGGTCAGGCCGCTCGCAAAGTCGATCAGCCGCTTCGACAGCTCCGCGTCGGAGCTCTGGAGGTTGAGGATCACCGGGATCCCGTCCTTGAACTTGTCCGCGACCTGCTGCGCGTCGTTGAAGCTGCGCGGGATCACCAGGTGGACGCGGACGGACGCGGTCGACGGCGCCGCGTCGACGCTCCGCAGCCGCGGACGCTCCTGCTCGCGCGCGCGGGCGCGCTCGGCCGCGCGCAGTGCCGCGGTGTGCTCCACGGCGGCCGTCTCGCCGTCGCTCGGGTCGGTCCAGTCGTCGAACTCCGCGCCCCGGGCCGCCCGCCGCGGCGCGAGCCGTCGCACGTTCGGCCGCTCGCGGTAGCTGCGCTCGAGCTCCTCCTCGGTGACGTAGCCGTCCTCGTCCCAGTCGTCCTCCTCCTCGGCGATCCCGAAGTAGACGAGCGTGCGGTTCCAGACGTCGGCGAAGCCCATGGCTAGCGCGAATGGTAGTCCTCGTACAACACGGTGCCCACACGGACGAGGGTGGCGCCCTCCTCGGCGGCGACCCGGTAGTCCTGAGACGTGCCCATCGAGAGCTCGCGCAGTCCGTGCTCGCGCGCGAGCTCCCGCAGCCGGCGGAACCACGGACGCGACGCTTCCGGGTCGTCCGCGGCAGGAGGCATCGTCATCAGCCCGCGCACCTCGCACGGCGCGGCCGCGAGGAACGCGCCGAGCTCCTCCGGCGGGATCCCGGACTTCGTCGCCTCGCCCGCGAGGTTGACCTCGACGAGCGCCGGCACCGTCAGCCGGCGCGCGGCCGAGCCCGACGCGAGCGAGTGCACGAGCTCGCACGTGTCGTTGACGACCTTCGCCTTGTTCGACTGGAGGTGGCCGATGAAGTGCCAGCGGAACGCCTCTCCGTACTGCGCGTGCTTCGCCACCAGGTCCTGGGCGCGGTTCTCGCCCACCACCTCCACGCCCGCCTCGGCGAGCACCGCCATGTCGGCGACGGAGACGTACTTCGTGGCCGCGACCACGGTCACGCCCGGCCCGACCTCGGCGCGGATCCGCGCCAGGTTCGCGCGGACGGTCTCAGCCGAGAAGCCCGAGAACACCCTGCCTCCCCGTCAGCCCCTCGTCCCGCCGGTGCGAGAAGAAGCGCGCGTCGCACGCCGTGCACGCGTCGAGGCGGTCGACACGCGCCACGCCGGCGGCGCGAAGTGCCCGCTCGGCGGCCAGCGGGAGGTCGCCGCGCCCGTCACGCACGGCGTCCGCGCCGAACGCGGCCCGGAGGGGCGCCGCGACATCCTCGCCGACGTCGTAGCAGCACGGCCCGATCGCGGGGCCGACGGCGGCGGCGAGCGTGCCGCCGAGCGCGGCGACCGCCTCGCCGACGACGCCGGCCAGCAGGCCTCGCCAGCCCGCGTGGACGACGGCCAGCGCCGGCCGCTCCCCCGCCGTGCGGACGAGCGCGATCGGGACGCAGTCGGCGGTGAGGACGCCGATCGGCAGACCCGGCTCCTCCGTCCAGAGCGCGTCCCCGGCGTCCTGGCCGCGGCTCCCGGCCCGCGCGCGAACGACGTGCGCGCCGTGCACCTGCCGGTTGAGCGCCAGCGCGCCCGCGTCACCGCCGAGCGCGCCGAGGGCGCGGCGCCGGTTCTCGTCCACGTGGTCGGGCCGGTCGGCCGTCATCAGGCCGAGGTTGAGCGAGCGGAACGCGCCCTCGGAGACGCCGCCGTCGCGTGTGGTGAAGACGATCGCGTACGGGCCCGGGAGCTCCCAGCGGATCACAGCAACCTCCGCGCCTCGGCGAGCAGCCACTCGCGCCGGTTGAGCGTGGGGTCGCCGACGACCTCGTGGAGGAGCCGGTCGAGCGTGTGCCCGATGGCCGGCCCGGGGCGGTAGCCGAGCGAGATCAGGTCGTCGCCGCCGATCGCGAGGTCGGCGAGCCGGTGCGGCTGCCCACGCTCGGCGAGCACGAGGCGCCGGAACGCGTCGAGCCGCCCGAGCTCCTCCGCCGGGTTCGTGCCCTTGCCACGGAGGTCGGCGTCCCGGTGCGCGAGCAGGTCGAGCGCGAGCTCCTCGCCGTGCCTGGCGAGGAAGCGGCGGGCGCGGACGGCGTCGGGAACCCGCGGCGGGAAGAACATGTGCAGGCGGACGAGCCGGCGGACGTGCCGGCGCAGCGCCGTCGGGTAGCGCAGCCGCGCGAGCGCGGCCCCTGCCAGCTCCGCGCCGACCTCCTCGTGGGCGCGCTTCCCGAGCGCGGGGTTCGCGTAGTAGTGGAGCCGCCCGTCGTCCCCCTCCCACGCCGAGGCCGGCTTCCCGAGGTCGTGGAGGAGCAGCGCGATGCGCACCGCGAGCGGCGCACCGGCGTCGGCGGCAGCCTGGACGGCCTCGAAGTGGTGCTCGTCGAGCGGCAGCTCGTGCCAGCGGCTGCCCTGGTCGAAGCCGATCGCCGGCTCGTACTCGGGGAGCACGACGGTGAGCGTGCCCGTGTCGCGGCCGAGCCGCAGCGCGCGCGCCGGGTGCCGGCCGAGGAGGAGCTTCGACAGCTCGCCCATCCCGTCCGCGGCGAGCCCGCCCCCGATGCGCTCGCCGGACACGATTGCGACCTGCGGCGCCCACTCCCGCATCTGACGGAGCGTGTCCTCGTCCGGCTCGAAGCCGAGCTGCGAGACGAAGCGGAGGCCGCGGACGATCCGCAGCGGGTCCTCCCGGAAGCTCGTCGGGCTCGTCGTGCGGA
Source organism: Gaiellaceae bacterium (assembly GCA_035463735.1). Lineage (GTDB taxonomy): Bacteria > Actinomycetota > Thermoleophilia > Gaiellales > Gaiellaceae > DATHTC01. The sequence goes on from DATHTC010000149.1 coordinate 4,476, forward strand.
GCACCCCCGTCTCGAGGTCCGCACGGCCGCCGAGCGGGTCGAGCAGCTCGCCCGTCTCCAGGCGCCGGGCGATCGCGTTCACGGTGAAATCTCGCCGGCGCATGTCGTCCTCGAGCGGGATCGACGCGTCCGCGACGACCTCGAAGTCGTGCCGGCCGGGTCCCGTCGAGCGCTCCACCCGGGGCGGCGCGAACTCGATGCCCGCGGGCGCGAGCGTGCGCGCCTCCGCGTCGCGGGGGCGCAGGCGCACGCCCACGTGGCGCCCGCCGACGGTCAGATCCTCGACCCGACCGTGGGGTGCGAGCGCCGCACGAAGCTCGGCGTGGCCGACGCCGGGGACGACGTAGTCGGTGTCCTTGTGCGGGATTCCGAGCAGCTCGTCGCGCACGACGCCGCCGACCTCCCACGCGTCGAGGCCGAGGCTGCGGACGTAGTCGGAGACGGTGCTCCAGCGTGCGGCCACGCGCGCCATTGTCGCGGCAGGACCAGATCCCGCCCGCCGGACCCCGGTCAGAGGTGCGCGATCGCCTCGATCTCCACCCGGGCGCCCGACGGGAGCGCCGCGATCTGCACGGTGGAGCGGGCGGGCGGGCGCTCGCCGACGTGCCGCGCGTAGACCTCGTTCATGGCAGCGAAGTCCGCCAGGTCGACGAGGAAGACGGTCGTCTTCACGAGCCGGTCGAGGCCGCTGCCGGCCTCCGCGAGGATCGCGCCGAGGTTCTGCATCACCTGCTCGGTCTGCTCGGCGATCCCCTCCCCGACCATCGCCGTGCCGCCGGGCGCGAGGCCGAGCTGGCCTGCGACGAACACGAGCTCGCCGACGCGGATCGCCTGGTTGTACGGCGCGCCCTGGAACGGCGCGGGCGCGCGCTCGGTGCGAACGACCTGCTTCTCAGCCACGGCTGCTCCTCTCGCTCACGAGGCCGGCCGCAGCGCCTGCGCGAGCGCCACGCCGAGCGCCTTGAAGATCCCGTCGAGCACGTGCTGGGTCTCGCGCCCCTCGAGCAGGCGGACGTGGACGGTGAGCCCCGCCGCGGTCGCGAGCGCGTCGAGGAAGCGGGCGACCGCGTCGGTCTCGAGGCCGCCCACCCGGGCGTCCGACAGGTCGACGTTCGAGACGAGGAGCGGCCGTCCCGAGGCCTCGAGCGCGACGTGCGCCAGCGCCTCGTCCGCGGGGACGACGGCGGAGCCGAGCCCGCGCACGCCGCCCGCGGAGAACGCGGCGGCGAGCTCCTCGCCGACGGCGCGTCCCGCGTCCGCGACCTCCTGCAGCGGGCCGCCCGGAGCGACCTCGAGCGCGAGCTCGAGGTCGCCGTACCTCGCGGTCAGCCGGAGCAGGTGGTCGAGCGCGGGGATGCCGGTCTCGACGTTCGCCACGCCGCCGCCACGCGGGCGGACGCGGGCGCGCGTGCGCCGTCCTTCCTGGGCTCCTCCGACCGCGGCCATCGCGGTCCAGGCTAACGGCTCAGCTGTCGACCCGCTCGATCCGCGCGCCGAGGTCGCGCAGGCGCTCGTCGATCCGCTCGTAGCCGCGGTCGATCTCGCGCACGTTGCCGATCGTCGACACGCCTTCGGCGCAGAGCGCCGCGATCAGCATCGCCATCCCGGCGCGGATGTCCGGGCTCGCGAGCCGCTCCCCGTAGAGCTGCGCCGGGCCGGTGACGACCGCGCGGTGCGGGTCGCAGAGGATGATCCGCGCGCCCATGCCGACGAGCTTGTCGACGAAGAACAGGCGGTTCTCGAACATCTTCTCGAAGATCAGGATCGTCCCGCTCGCCTGCGTCGCGACCGCGAGCGCGATCGAGGTGAGGTCGGCGGGGAATGCCGGCCACGGCCCGTCCTCGATCTTGGGGATCTGACCGCCGAGGTCGTCCTGGATCACCAGCCGCTGACCGGCTGGAACGCGGATGCGCGTGCCTTCGACGACGATCTGGACGCCCAGCCGCCGGAACGCGG
>DATHTC010000150.1:0-2077 GCA_035463735.1 Gaiellaceae bacterium
CGCCGACCTCCGCGACGGTGCCGACCTTCGCGTACTCCTGCTCGTGCCGGGGTACGAGCAGCACGCGGTCGGCGTCGCCGGCGTCGACGGTCAGCGTCACGTTCATGTGCGGGAAGACGACGGTGTCTTCCAGCGGGACGAGCGGGAGGGTCGTCCGGTCACGCGTCTCGATAGTTGCGTCACTCATGCGAGCAAGTATACAAATTGAACCTTCTCGGCTGTCAGCCGCCGGTCAGTGCCGCGCGAGGCGGTCGACGAGCACGGCGACGCGGCGCGGCTGCGGGACGTACGGGATCTCGAGGTCGCCCGCGACCACCGTGCCGTAGCCGAGCAGCCGCCCCGCCAGCGTCTGCTCGAGCTCGACGGCGCCGATGCGGCCGAGGCCGACGGTGGCCGCTCGCCGGCGGAGCGTGCCGTCGACGACGACCACCTTCTCCGTGGTGACGACGAGCTGCGTGCGCTCCCAGCGCCACGCCGCACGCAGCGCCACGAGCGCGGCCAGCGCCAGCAGGGTCGCCGCTGCGACCGTCGCGGGCCACCCGAGGACGGCCAGCGCGGCGCCCGCCGCGGCGAGCGCCCCCGCCTTCGCGAACGGCCGGACGAGCACGACGCCGTGGCGCCGTGCGCGCAGGCAGATCCGCTCGTCGGGCTGGGCCAGCACGGTTTGCCGCCTTCGACGGCGGGCCAGAAATGCCTGTCGCCATGGGAGAGACCGCCCGCCGGACCTTCGTCGTCGCGCTCGTCGTCGGCGGCGTCGTCGTCATCGCGCTCGTGCTGTGGAAGCTGCGGCTGCTCGTGGCGCTCCTGTTCCTCGCGTTCATCGTGGCCGCGGCGATGCGCCCGGGGATCGAGCGACTCGCGGCGCGGCGCGTGCCGCGTGGCGCCGGCCTGGCGATCCACTATCTCGCGCTGCTCGCGCTGCTCGGCGCGCTCGTCGGTGTCGCCGTGCCGGTGGCCGTCGAGCAGGTCGGAAACGCGCTCCCCGAGCAGCGGCAGGAGCTGCGGGAGGAGGCGCGGGAGTCGACGGGGCTCCGGCACGACGTGCTCGTCGGCGTTCGCGACGCGCTCGAGGGGATCCCGAGCAGCGCGGAGCTCGTCGACCCGGAGCTCGGGCTCCGAGCGGTCGAGATCGGCGTCGGGATCCTGTTCGTCCTCGCCTCGGCCGCGTACTGGGTCTTCGAGCGCGACCGCGCGCTCGACCTCGTCGCTTCGCTGCTGCCGCGGCGGAACCGGCGCACCGTGCGCGCGACCTGGGAGCTGATCGACCTCAAGCTCGGGGCGTACGTGCGCGGCCAGGGGCTGCTCATCGTGCTCGTCGCAGCCGTGCTGTCGGCGGTGTTCTGGGCGATCGGGCTTCCGTACTGGCTGCTCGTCGGCACCTTCGCAGGCGTGGTCGAGATCGTCCCCGTGATCGGGCCGCTCGCCGCGGGCGCGCTCGCCGTCGGCGTCGGACTGACCGAGTCGCTCACCGTGGCCGTCCTGGCCGGCGTGGCCGTGCTGGTGGTCAGGCTCGTCGAGGACTACGTCGTGATCCCGCGCGTCCTCGGGGACGCGGTGGGGCTGTCCCCGTTGCTCGTGCTCGTCTCGGTGAGCGCGACGGCGCTCCTGTTCGGCGAGTTCGCCGTGCTCCTCGCGATCCCGCTCGCGGCCGTGGTCGCGACGCTCGTCGACGTCGTCGTGCTGGACAAGGACCCGGAGGAGGAAGACGTGCCGACGGTCCTGTTTCCCGCCAAGGACGTCGAGACGACCTCCGCCGGGGGCTAGGGCGCAACGCGTTCGGGGCTGGGCGTTCCCGGAGCGGAGCCAGGCTCTGCCCGGCGGGAGCCGCCGCCCGCCGGGGGCATCGTAGGGCGTCTCCGGCGTGCCGCTGGCCGTCCCGGAGGGAGGAGGGACAGTGCGGAAGCACGGCCCTCCGACTGGAGGACGGCCAGCGGTGCGAGGCGGCGGCGGAGCCGGGCTCGGCCCGGCGGGAGCCGCGCCGGCCGCCCGCGAGGGCGTCCTAGGGCGCTCCCCGGCGTGCCGCTGAGGTCCGCAGCGAGGGGGCACAGTGCGGACGCACGGGCCCCGAGTGGAGGGC
>DATHTC010000151.1:0-10835 GCA_035463735.1 Gaiellaceae bacterium
AAGCCCTGGATGCGGTTGGTGACGCGCTTGTTGAAGCGCGCGACTCCTCGGGAGAGCTTCATCGCCGTCCGCCCTGGGCTCGCTTCCGACCGCCTTCGCCGCGAGCATCATGGTGCTTGCGGGTGATGCCTGCGGCGAAGCCTCGGGCCTCGTCGTCCACGAACGAGAAATGCGCCGACGGCACGGGTCAGTGGAGTGAACCCGCCACAACGTGCAAACCGAAGCAGATCACATGAACGTGGTCACCAGGAGCGACCGGGTGGCACGCACAGCCGCGGTGCTCGCGGCGATCGGCTTCGCCGGCCTCGCTGTCTTCCAGGCCGCACTCGCAGCAGGAGCTCCATGGGGGCACGCCGCCTGGGGCGGCGAAGAGGCGCACCTCTCGGCGGCGCAGCGCAGCGCCAGCGCAGTCGCTGCCGTCGTCTATGGAGCCGCGACGCTGATCGTGCTCGGCCGCGCGGGCATCTGGAGCGCGCGACCCCACGCGATCGTGTTCCGCTGGGGAACGTGGCTCCTCGCGGTCGTGATGCTGCTCGGTGCGGTTCCCAACTTCGCCTCGCAGAGCCGCTGGGAGAACTTCATCTTCGGCCCACTCGCCCTCGCCCTCGCAGGTCTGTGCTTTCTCGTCGCCCGCAGTGCGCCGGCCGGGCCGGCGCGTAGTAACGCCCACGCTACAGAGCCATGACGGGACGGAGAGAATCGCGGGACGAACGCCGCCGGTCGACCGCGTCTTTGCAGGCGCGTTAGCCTTGAAGCGATGGTTGCCCGCCCGCCGGGACTGGCATGAGCGACCTGATGCGGGACGTCACGCCGCTGCCGGACCTGCTGCACGGACGCTCTCACACGGGCCCGGTACGCGACCGCCGACCCGTGTACGTCGATCTGTTGCCGCCGTGCAATGCCGGCTGCCCGGCGGGCGAGAACATCCAGGCCTGGCTCTCGCACACCAAGGCAGGGCGGCACGAGCAGGCCTGGCGCCAGCTCGTCGCCGACAACCCGTTCCCCGCGATCCACGGGCGGGTCTGCTACCACCCCTGCGAGAGCGTCTGCAACCGGGCCGATCTCGACAGCGCCGTCTCGATTCATTCGGTCGAGCGGTTCCTCGGCGACCTGGCGCTCGAGCAGGGATGGCAATTCGACCATCCACCGAGCCGCAGCGGCAAGCGGGTGCTCGTGATCGGTGCGGGACCGTGCGGTCTCTCGGCCGCCTACCACCTGGGCCGCCTCGGCCACGAGGTGGAGATCCGGGACTCCGGCGAGGAGACGGGCGGGATGATGCGCTACGGGATCCCGGCCTACCGGCTGCCCCGTGACGTGCTCACCGGAGAGCTCGACCGGGTCGCGGCGATGGGCGTGACGGTGACGAGCGGGCACACGGTCGAGGACCTGGTCGCCGAGCGCGAGGAGGGCGCGTTCGACGCGGTCTTCGCCGCAGTCGGCGCGCACCTCTCCAAACGGGTCGACATCCCGGCCCGCGATGCCGGCCGGATCGTCGACGCCGTCTCGTTCCTGCGCAGCGTCGCCTCCGGCGAGCGGCCGGTGATCGGCCGGCGCGTGGCCGTCTACGGCGGCGGCAACACGGCGATGGACGCCGCCCGGGTCGCCCGCCGGATGGGAGCCGACGAGGCGCTGATCGTCTACCGGCGCACCCGGGAACAGATGCCCGCGCATCTCGAAGAGGCGGAGGACGCCGAGCGCGAAGGCGTGCGGATCCACTGGCTCCGCACGATCTCGACCTTCGACGGTCCGGAGCTGCAGGTCGAGGTGATGGAGCTCGACGAGTCCGGCTATCCGCAGCCGACCGGCCGGTTCGAGACGCTGGCCGCCGAGACGGTGATCCTGGCGCTCGGCCAGGAGGCCGACACCGCCTTCCTCCGCCGGGTGCCGGGTGTGGAGCTCGAGCGCGACGGCACTGTGCAGGTATCGGCGTCGCTTCAGACCGGCAGCCCCGGCCTGTTCGCGGGCGGCGACATGGTGCCGAGCGAGCAGACCGTGACGGTCGGCGTCGGCCACGGCAAGAAGGCCGCCCGTCACATCGACGCCTGGCTGCGCGGCGCCACGGCCGTGAGCGCGCCCAAGCACGAGCTGGCGAGCTTCGACAAGCTGCATCTCTGGTACTTCGGCGACAACCCCCGCCGGCAGCAGCCCGAGCTCCCGGTCGAGGAGCGCGTCGCGGACTTCGCGGAAGTGGTCGGTGGCCTGTCCGCCGAGGAGGCGGTCTACGAGGCGGGCCGGTGCCTGTCGTGCGGCAACTGCTTCGAGTGCGACGGCTGCCTCGGCGCCTGCCCCGAGGATGCCGTGATCAAGCTCGGCGAGGGGCACCGCTACCGGTTCGACTACGACCGCTGCACCGGCTGCGGCGCCTGCTACGAGCAGTGCCCGGTGCACGCGATCGAGATGGTTCCGGAGCACGGCTGAGATGCGCGCGACGGTCGACGGCAACGAGGCTGCTGCCTCGGTCGCCTACCGGCTGAACGAGGTCTGCTGCATCTACCCGATCACGCCCTCCTCGCCCATGGCCGAGCTGGCCGACGAGTGGGCGAGCCAGGGGCGGACGAACGTCTGGGGCACGGTGCCGGTGGTGGTGGAGATGCAGAGCGAGGGCGGGGCCGCCGGCGCGCTGCACGGCGCGCTGCAAAGCGGTGCGCTGGCGACGACCTTCACCGCTTCGCAGGGGCTGCTGCTGATGATCCCGAACATGTACAAGATCGCCGGCGAGCTGACGGCGGCGGCGCTGCACGTGGCCGCCCGCTCGCTCGCAGCGCAGGGGCTGTCGATCTTCGGCGACCACTCCGACGTGATGGCCGTCCGCCAGACCGGCTTCGCGCTGCTCGCCTCTGCCTCGGTGCAGGAGGCCCACGACCTCGCCCTGGTCGCGCAGGCCGCGACGCTCCGCACGCGGGTCCCGTTCGTGCACTTCTTCGACGGGTTCCGAACCTCGCACGAGCTGAACACGATCGAGCTGCTCTCCGACGACGACCTGCGCGCGCTCGTGCCCGAGGAGCTCGTCCAGGCTCATCGCGGCAGGGCGCTCTCGCCCGAGCGCCCATTCATTCGCGGCACCGCCCAGAACCCCGACGTCTACTTCCAGGCGCGCGAGACGGTCAACCCCTTCTACGCCCGCGTCCCGGAAGCCGTCGAGGAGACGATGGCGCGCCTCGCCGAGCGCACCGGCCGCCCCTACCACACGGTCGACTACAGCGGGCACCCCGAAGCCGAACGCGTCCTCGTCGTGATGGGATCCGGCGGCGAGACCGTCCGCGAGACGGTCGCGTGGCTGAACGCCCGCGGCGAGCGGGTCGGCGCGGTGCAGGTGCGGCTCTACCGGCCGTTCCCCGCGCAGGCGCTCGCCGAGGCGCTGCCCGCGACCGTCCGCCACGTCGCCGTCCTCGATCGGACGAAGGAGCCCGGGTCGATCGGCGAGCCGCTCTTCCTCGACACCGTCGCAGCGCTGACCGAGTCGTTCGGCGACGGCGAGCGGGCGGCGATGCCGAGGATCGTCGGCGGCCGCTACGGCCTCTCCTCGAAGGAGTTCACGCCCGGGATGGTCGCCGGCGTCTTCGCCGAGCTGGCGGGAGAGCGGCCGCGGCGTCGGTTCACGATCGGCATCAAGGACGACGTCTCCGGGACGAGCCTCGACTACGCCGCGACCCTCGACATCGAGCCTCCCGAGACCGTGCGCGCGATCTTCTTCGGCCTCGGGTCGGACGGAACGGTGGGCGCGAACAAGAACACGATCAAGATCCTCGGAGAAGAGGGCCTGCACGCGCAGGGCTACTTCGTCTACGACTCCAAGAAGTCCGGCTCGCAGACGGTCTCGCACCTCCGCTTCGGAGGGGCACCGATCCACGCGGCCTACCTCGTGCAACAGGCGGGCTTCGTCGGCTGCCACCAGTTCGGGCTGCTCGACCGCGTCGACGTGCTGGGTGCCGCCGCAGACGGCGCGACGCTCCTCCTCAACTGCCCGCGGCCGCCGGGCGAGGTGTGGGAGGCGCTCTCGCGCCCCGTCCAGGAGCAGATCCTCGCCAAGCACGTCGACGTGTACACGATCGACGCCGGCCGGATCGCACGCGAGGTCGGCCTGGCAGGACGGACGAACATCGTCCTGCAGACCTGTTTCTTCGCCCTCTCCGGAGTCTTGCCGCGCGAGCAGGCGATCGACCGGATCAAGGCGGCGGTCGCGAAGACCTACGGTCGCCGCGGCGCCGAGGTGGTCGCGCGCAACCAGGCGGCGGTCGACCGCGCACTCGACGGTCTGCACCGGGTCGACGTGCCCGAGCGGGTGACGTCGAGCCGGGGGCTGCCGCCGGTCGTTCCCGCGCACGCGCCCGAGTTCGTTCGCGCGGTCACGGCGGAGATGCTCGCCGGACGGGGCGACGAGCTGCCGGTCAGCGCGCTGCCGGTGGACGGCACCTACCCGAGCGGCACCGCCGCCTACGAGAAGCGCAACATCTCGGAGCTCGTCGCGGTCTGGGACTCCGAGCTCTGCATCCAGTGCGGCAACTGCAGCTTCGTCTGCCCGCACAGCGTCATTCGCTCCAGGTACTACGACCAGGCCCGCCTCGAGGGCGCACCCGAGGGATTCCGGTCGGCACCGATCGAGGCCGTCGGGCTGCCGGACACCCGGTACACGCTGCAGGTCTACGTCGAGGACTGCACCGGTTGCGACCTCTGCGTTCAGGCGTGCCCGGTCGTCGCGCCCGGCGACGCGAGCCGCAAGGCGATCAACCTCGCGCCGCGCGAGCCGTTGGTCGCGGCCGAGCGTGAGAACATCGCGTTCTTCGAGACGCTGCCCGCGAGCGACCGGTCGCGGGTCGACTTCGGCACGGTACGCGGGACCCAGTTCCTCGAGCCGCTGTTCGAGTTCTCCGGCGCCTGCGCGGGCTGCGGCGAGACGCCCTACCTGAAGCTCCTCTCGCAGCTGTTCGGCGATCGGCTGATGGTCGCGAACGCGACCGGCTGCTCGTCGATCTACGGCGGCAACCTGCCGACGACGCCGTGGACGACCGACGCCGACGGGCGCGGCCCGGCCTGGTCGAACTCGCTCTTCGAGGACAACGCCGAGTTCGGGCTCGGCTTCCGGCTCGCCGCCGACCGGCACACCGAGCTTGCCCGCCGGCGCCTGGCCGAGCTGCGCGAGCAGATCGGCCCGGAGCTGGTCGACGACATCCTGGATGCGCCGCAGCTGCGGGAGTCGGAGCTGCGCGCGCAGCGCGAGCGGGTGGCCGAGCTCCGGCGGCGGCTCGACGGGCTCGACGGGCCGGCGATCACCGACCTGCTCAGCGTCGTCGACCACCTCGTCCGGCGCAGCGTCTGGATCGTCGGCGGCGACGGCTGGGCTTACGACATCGGCTCCGGCGGGCTCGACCACGTCCTCGCGAGCGAGCGCAACGTCAACGTGCTCGTGCTCGACACCGAGGTCTATTCCAATACCGGCGGCCAGATGTCGAAGGCGACCCCGCTCGGCGCGGTCGCCAAGTTCGCCACCGCCGGCAAGACCGTGCCCAAGAAAGACCTCGCCCTGCAGGCGATCGCCTACGGCTCGGTCTACGTCGCCCGGGTCGCGATGGGCGCCGATCCCCAGCAAACACTGACGGCGTTCCGCGAGGCGGAGGCCTACGACGGCCCCTCGCTCGTGCTCGCCTACAGCCACTGCATCGCACACGGGTTCGAGATGCGAGACGGCCTCGACCAGCAGTATCGCGCGGTCGCCAGCGGCTACTGGCCGCTGATCCGCTACGACCCGGTGCTCCGTGCCGCCGGCGGCAACCCGTTCCTGCTCGACTCGCCGCGGCCGCGCATCCCGCTCGCCTCGTACACCAAGCGCGAGCTGCGTTACCGCACGCTGACGAACAGCGACCCGGCCGAGGCCGAGCGGCTGCACGCGCTGGCCGAGCAGGCGGTGGAGCAGCGCTGGGACGTCTACGAGGAGATGGCGACCCGCGGCGCGCAGCACTTCGCCGCCGACGCCCGCAAGGACCGCCGGTGAACCTTTCGACGAGCTACATGGGGCTCACGCTGCGCAACCCGCTCGTCGCCTCGGCGTCACCGCTCTCGCAGACGGTGGACGGGGTACGGCGGCTCGCCGACGCAGGCGTGGGCGCGGTCGTCCTCTACTCGCTCTTCGAGGAGCAGCTGCGCCGCGAGGCGGCCGAGGACGCGCTGCTGGTCGACGCCGGCACCGAGAGCTTCGCCGAGTCGCTCTCCTACTTCCCGGCCGTCGCCGAGGAAGAGGCCGGCCCGCGGCGGTACCTGAGCCTGCTCGAACGCGCCGCCGCCGCGGTCGACGTCCCGGTGATCGGCAGCCTGAACGGCGTCACACCCGGCGGCTGGGCCGACTACGCCCACGCGATGCAGGAAGCCGGCGCCGCCGCGATCGAGCTGAACATCTACTACCTCCCCGGCGACCCGCGCATCTCCGGCCGCGACGTCGAGCAGCGACACGTCGACGTCCTGACGCGAGTCAAGGACGCGGTCGACCTGCCGGTGGCGGTCAAGGTCAGCCCCTACTTCAGCTCGACCGGCGAGATGGCACGACGGCTCGACGAGGCCGGCGCGGACGCGCTCGTCCTGTTCAACCGATTCCTGCAACCCGACATCGACCCGGAAAAGCTTGCCGTCGTGCCCGATGTCAGCCTCTCCAAGCCGGTCGACGCCCGGCTACCGCGCACGTGGATCGCGCTCCTCTACGGACGCGTGCGCGCCTCGCTCGCCGCGACCACCGGCGTCGAGACCGCGGCCGACGTCGCCAAGTACCTCCTCGCCGGCGCGGACGTCGTCATGACCGCCTCGGCCTTGCTGCGGCACGGCCCCGAACATGCCGCCGCGCTGCTCGACGGGCTGTCCGACTGGATGGCGCGCAACGGATTCGCAGCCGTCGACGGACTGCGCGGGCTGCTCGCCGTACCGTCCGGCGAGGACGAGACGGACTACGAGCGGGCGGGCTACGTCGGCGCGATGCGGCAAGCCAACACCGGCATCTACGGGCCCTGGTGAGCTCACTGCCGGCGCCGTTGCCGGCGGGCCGCGGCATCGTCTGCCTCGTCTCCAGCTGAGCTCAACCTCGCCCGACGCGGTCGCTCCTCGCGGGTCGGCACGTCCGAGCTACACCTCGACCGGGCGGCCGGCGTCGCGACGCGCGACCGCCCGATCCTGGTCGTCAACCCCCGAGTCTCTCCCTCGTCGACACGTAGATGTCGGACATCCCCTCGGGCGCGGGCGCGCGGCCGAACAGCAGCTCCAGCGCGTCCCACGAGAGCGCCGGTCTCGTCTCGCTGGCGCTCGTGTTCACGGCGGCTCCGAGATTGACCGGCGCAGACCACGGGCCGTCGACATGCTCGCGCGTGGCAGACCAGATGTCCTGAGCGCCCAGGCCGCCTGCCCGGTTCGACGAGAACACGATCTCGCGACCATCCTTGCGGACGTTCGGCTGGATGTCGTTCGCGCCGGCGTCGTTGAGCTCGGCGATCGCGATCGCCGCCCCGAAGCGCATCTCGCCCGCCTTCGTGCTGGCGTAGAGGTCACCGGGCACGATCGGAGAGCTGCGCGAGAAGTAGAGCCGACCCTGCACGTACGAGGGCCCTTGCTCGTCGAGGGCGCTGTTCGGTCCGGCCGGGTCGCAGCCGAGGTGCTCGGGATCGCTCCAGCCGCGCGCCGGGCTTCGACGCGCGAAGTAGATGTCCCCCAGCCCGCAGGTGACGCCGGTGATCACCCGCCTGCTGACGAACAGGAGCCCGTCGCCGTGGAGCGGCGTCGGGCAGAAGTCGTCCGCGGCCGAGTTGATCGGCTCCGGCAAATTCAGCGGCTCTCCCCAGGCGTCGGTCGTCCTCGTCCGCGTAGCCACCCAGATGTCGAGGCCGCCCTTCCCGCCCGGACGGTTCGACGCCATGTACAGGCTCAGCCCGTCCGGCGACTGGACCGGGCAGCCCTCCAGGAACGACGTGTTGAGCTCCGCATTGTTCCCCCCGATCTCGTCGAGCTTCTGCGCCGTCGTCCAGGCCGAGTAGTGCGCCGCCTGAGCGGCGACGGCCAGCGCCGCCGCGCCGGCGAGCGCCGCCAGTAGCGCGAGCTTCGTCCTTCCTCGCATGTCGTGCTCCTTTCCGCAGCCATTGCACCGGCCCGGCGTGAGGATCACAGTGGGGCGTGTGACGACACGTGTGACGGCGGCGGGTCACGCATGGGTCTGACCATCCAACTCCTCGGGCCGCCGCGGCTCGAGCGCGGCGGTGCCTCGCTGGACCCGCCGCGCGGGCACAAAGCCTGGGGGCTCCTCGCGTACCTCGTCCGCAACCGGGTGCGGCCGTCCCGCGAGCACGTTGCCGGCCTGCTCTTCCCCGACGCGGACGATCCGCTCGGGACGCTTCGCTGGACGCTCGCGGAGCTCCGCCGCAGGCTCGGCGCGGACGCAGACCTCGGCGGCGACCCCTTGCGCCTGACGTTGCGCCCTGGAACGCACGTCGACGTCGACGTCGTGAGTCGCGGTTCGTGGGTCGAGGCCATCTCGCTCCCGGGGTTCGGCCACGAGCTCCTCGAAGGCGTCGTCTTCCGGTCCAGCCCCGGCTTCGAGCTCTGGATCGAGAGCGAGCGCCGCCATGTCGCCGGGACGACCAGCGCCGTGCTCCATCAGGCCGCCCTGGCGCTGCTCGCGCGCGGGGCCGCCACGGAAGCAGCGCGGCACGCGTCCGAGAGCGTACGGCTCAATCCGTATGACGAGAACGCACACGTCCTCCTCGTCCGCTGCCTTCGCGCCGCGGGCCACCACGACCGCGCGGCGCGGCACGTCGAGAACTGCCGCGACGACTTCCGTCGCGAGCTCGGCGTCGATCCAAGCGCGGCTCTCCGCGCCGCCTTGGAGGCACGCCCCCCGGCGCCCGGGTGGCCAGTGTTCGGTCGGGGTGCGGTGCTGGCGCAGCTGGAGGCGGGCGAGTCGGCGCTCGAGGCGGGAGCCCTCGAGGACGGCGTCCAGCGGATCCGGAGCGCCGTCGCGGCGGCGCGGACGGCCGACGACCCGGAGCTCCTGGCGACCGCGCTCGTCTCGCTCGGCGGCGCCCTCGTCCACTCGGCCCGCGGCAACGACGAAGAGGGCGCGGCGGCACTTCATGAGGGCGCGGTGCTGGCGGAGGCGTCCGGGCGGGATGACATCGCGGCGACCGCCTGGCGGGAGATCAGCTGGGTGCAGTTCCTACGCGCGCACTACGACGGGGCCGAGGATTCGCTGACGCGCGCGGCAAAGCTCGCGGCGGGCCGAGACACGGACCTCGCGTGGGTGGACACGACGCGGGGGGCCTGCCGCCACGACACCGGCGACTACGCCGCGGCCGGGGAGCTCCTGCGCTCGGCAGTCGAACGGGCGCGCGAGCTCCCGACCGGGCAGCCGCTCGCGATGGCGCTCACGATGCTCGGCCGCTACCACCTCCTTCGGGGCGAGATCGAGGACGCCCTGCACTCCCTCGACCAGGCGCTCGCCGAAGTCGATGCCCGCCGGATGACGGCGTTCATGTCCTGGCCGGAGGCGTTTCGCGGCGAGCTCGACCTCGTTCTGGGCGACGTCGATGCCGCGGAGGCGCGCTTCGAGCACGCGTTCGCCCTCGGGTGCGAGGTCGGCGACGCGTGCTGGGAGAGCATCGGCCTGCGCGGGCTCGGGCTCGTCGCCGCGGCGCGCGGCGACATCCCGCGCGCACTCGATCTCCTGGTCCAGGCGCCGAAGCAGTGCCGGCGCTTGCCGGACACGTACCTCTGGATCGAGGCCTACGCGCTCGACGCGCTCTGCGCGGTGGCGGTCGAGCACCGAGCCCACGGCGCGCTGCCCTGGATCGACGAGCTCGAGGCGACCGCCGCCCGCCGCGGGGTGAAGGAGCTCGTCCTGCGTGCGCTGCTGTACCGAGCGCGCCTCGGCGAGCCGGGAGCGCTGGAGGCGGCGGAGTCGCTGGCCGCGCAGATCGACAATCCGGCTTTGGACAAGCTGTTTCGCGGGGCGCTCGCCGCCGAGGCCGGCTGATTCGCGTGTGTCGTGGAGGAGGCGCAGCCCGCAGCGTCCGGGCTGAGCGTATTCTGCGAGTTGGGGCGTTGGCACCTGAGCGGACGGGCATCGAAGACTTCCTCGACGCCTACAGGAACGCGTTCGAGGCGTTCGATGCGTCGGCCGTCGCCGACCTCTTCACCTACCCGTGCCAGATCACGAGCGACGCCGGAGAGACGTCCGTCACGACCGTCGCGGACCGGGAGACGTGGGCCGGTCAGCTCGAGCGGCTCCTCGACACCTATCGTGAGATCGGTGTCCGCTCGGCGGAGATCCTGGATGCTCAGGTGACCGAGCTCAGCCCGCGCCTCGTCCAGGCCACGGTCCGCTGGCGCTTGCTCGACCGCGCCGGAGCACGGATCTACGACTTCGACGCCTCGTACACCCTGCTCGATGGCGGGGAGGGGATGCGACTGGCAGCGATCGCGCACAACGAGACGGGACGGCTCCGAGCGGCCGTCGAGCAAGGGCGTCCCACGGAGAGTCGCCACCGGCCCGCCGCACCCGCGGCCGCCGTCGACCACGGCCAGCGCCGCCGCGAGTAGCTGATCGTCGGGCCGGCGCTGCCACCCGGTGCGAGATCGACGGGGGCGAGTACGCGGAGCAGCAGCACACCTCGCACGCGAGCCGCGATCCGTTGCTGCATCGGCCCTCCCTATTCGTCTTCGACGATCGTGAGCAGGCCGGAAGGTGCGTCGAGAGCCGCAACCGTGCGCCGGACAGCTTCGTCGACGTGGATGCGCGGGGACGGGGGAGCCTCGTGCTCGAAGTAGGTGCCGGGCCCGTAGAGCCTCCCGTAGCGCAGGACGACTCCTCC
>DATHTC010000152.1:0-1771 GCA_035463735.1 Gaiellaceae bacterium
GAGGCGAAGAGCCCGACCGCGCGGCGACGCTCGGAGACCGAGAGCAGGATCCCCTCCCCCGTCGTGCCGAGCGCGAGGATCCCGTCGACGCCGCCCCGCACGAGGAACTCCGCGTAGGGCGCGAACGCGTCGTCGTCGAGCGCCGCGCCTCCGTCCCGCAGCGGCGTCAGCGCGGCCGCGAGCGCGCCGCGGATCGGCGCGGCTCCGCTCACGCGGGCGCGCGCCCCACCTGCAGCCCGCCGCGCCGCCGGTGCACGGCGAGGTACCGGATTCCCTCCGTGCCCGGGCGGATGCGCCGCGGGACGCCCTTCTCGACGAGCAGGGCATCGCCCGCGGTCACGCGCAGCGACTCCCCCGCGACCTCGACGGTCCCGTCGCCGCCGACGACGACGAGGAGCACGTCCCGCTCCGCGTTCACGTGCGCGGGGGTCTCGTCGCCGGCAGGCCACGCGAGCAGCGTCGCGTTCAGGTCGTCGCTCGCGGTGCCCCACAGCGGACCGCGGCCCGCGCCCTCGAGCAGGTGCACGACCTCCGGCATCGCGCCGTAGGCTACGCGGCCATGGCGGCCCTCCGCACCGAGCGGGACGGCGACGTGCTCCGGGTCACGCTTGCGCGGCCGGAGCGCCGGAACGCGTTCGACGCGGCGCTCATCGCCGAGCTCGCGGCCGCGTTCGTGGACGTCGGGCGGGCGCGCGCCGTGGTGCTCGCCGGCGACGGGCCGAGCTTCTGCGCGGGCGCGGACGTGGAGTGGATGCGCTCGTCGGCCGAGCTCTCGTACGACGAGAACGTCGCCGACGCGCTGGCGCTCCGCCGGATGCTGGAGGCAGTCGACGGCTGCCCCGCGCCCGTCGTCTGTCGCGTCCAGGGGCACGCACTCGGCGGCGGCGTCGGGCTCGTCACGTGCGCCGACGTGACGGTCGCCGAGCCGGCCGCGGTGTTCGCCTTCTCGGAGGTGAAGCTCGGGATCGTGCCCGCGGTGATCTCGCCGTTCGCGCTCGCGAAGATCGGCCCGAGCTGGGCGCGCCGCCTCTTCGTCACGGGCGAGCGCTTCGACGCCGCGACGGCGCTGCGGATCGGGCTGGTGCACGAGGTCGAGGAGGACCTCGACGGGGCGGTGGAGCGGATCCTCAGCGAGCTTCGCGGCGCCGGCCCGCGCGCCGCGCGCGCCGCGAAGCGCCTCGTCCTCGACGCGCCCCTCGACGGTCTCGAGACGGCGCGCCGCATCGCCGAGCGGCGGACGAGCGCCGAGGGCCAGGAAGGGCTCAGGGCGTTTCTGGAGCGGCGCCGCCCGGAGTGGCCGGACTGACGAGGACGAGCCGCTCCTGCTCGACGACCCGGCCGTCCGCGCCGACGACGCGGAGCCGCAGCCGGTGCGGGCCCGGCACGTCGCCGGCGACGACCCGCTCGAGCACGTAGGGCGGCTCGCGGTCGGCCAGGCGAAGGCGCCCGTCGACCCAGAACTCCACCTGCGCCACGGAACCCTCCACGAGCGCCTCCCAGCGTGTCCCCGCGTCCACCGTCTGCCAGTCGACGAGCGACTGCCACACGAGCTGCGGCGGCGGCCCGGGCTCAGGGTCCGGGTTCGCGACGAGGAAGGGGATCGTCCGCGTCGCGCGGCGGCCGTCCCGCGCCTCCGACCACAGCTCGAGCGTGTGCGGGCCGTTGACCGCCGTCGTCGTGTCCCACTCGAACCGGAACGGCGGCTGCGTGTCGCGCGCGACAAACCGCCCGTCGACGAAGAGCGCCACCCGCTTGGCGGCCACGTTCGCCC
>DATHTC010000153.1:0-17782 GCA_035463735.1 Gaiellaceae bacterium
CCACCGGCTCGCGCGCCGCCGAGCTGTCGCTCCGGTTCAAGTACGGCGGGCTCGACGGGGACGCGATCGAGGTCGAGCCGGAGCTCGAGCGCGCGCTCGACCGCGGCCTCGCGCTCACGCCGCAGGGGGGCGAGCTCGTCGTCCTCCCCACGTACACGGCCATGCTCGCGCTGCGGAAGCTCGTCGCCGGCCGGGGGCACGTGCGGAACTACTGGGAGCGGGCGGCGTGACGCGGATCGTCGTCGGCCATCTCTACCCCGACTACCTGAGCATCTACGCCGACCGCGGCAACATCGCGGTGCTCGAGCGGCGCGCGGCGTGGCGCGGGCACGAGCTCGAGGTGCGGGCGCTGGGACCCGGCGACGAGGTTCCTGCGGAGGCGATCGATCTCTTCTACGTGGGCGGCGGCCAGGATCGCGAGCAGGCGCTGATCGCCCCCGACCTGGCTGCGAAGGGCGAGCGGCTGCACGCGGAGGTCGCGTCCGGCGCGGCGCTGCTGGCCGTCTGCGGCGGCTACCAGCTCCTCGGCCGGTTCTACGTCGACACGAACGGCGTCGAGCAGCCCGGCGTGGCGCTGTTCCCGCACGAGACGGTGGCCGGCAAGCGGCGGATGATCGGCGACGTGCTCCTCGAGTGCGAGCTCGACCCGGGCGAGCGCCGGACGCTGGCCGGGTTCGAGAACCACGCCGGCCGCACGCGGCTCGACCCCGGCGCCGAGCCGCTCGGCCGCGTGATCGCCGGCTTCGGGAACGACGGCGAGAGCGGCTACGAGGGCTGTCGCGTCGGGCGCGCGATCGGCACCTACCTGCACGGGCCGCTCCTCCCCCGCAACCCCTGGCTCGCGGACTGGCTGCTCCGCCAGGCGCTCGCGCATGCGACGGGAGGCGATCCGCCGTCGCTCGAGCCGCTCGCCGACGAGCTGGAGCGTCAGGCGCACGCGGTGTCGTCGCGCCGGGCGCACGAGCGCGGCGGACGCGGCTGAGCCCCGACCGGCGGACTCACCGCTCCAGGAACGAGAGCGTCAGCCGCGCGAGCTCCACCGGGCTCGAGTAGTTGAGCGCGTGACCGCCGTGGAGCACCTCCAGCGGGGCGCGCGCGAGCCGTGCGGCCTCCTCGGCCCAGCGCTGCGGCACCACGCGGTCACCGTCGCCGCGGACGACGAGCGCCGGCGCCTCGAGCCGGGGCAAGGCGTCCTCGATCCGGTGGCGGAGCATCGCCCGCGCCGTCCGGAGCGTGCGCAGCGGCCGGCTCCCGTACTCGTAGGCGACGAGCGGCACGAGCGAGAGGCGCTCGTGCGGCGTCGTGGCGAGCAGACGGAGCGCCTGCCGGGACAGCGTCCGCGCGGACGGGTCGACGATGGGGCCGACGAGCACGAGCGACTCCACCCGCGCGGGCTCGCGCACCGCGAGCTCGACGGCGACCTGGCAGCCGAGCGAGTTCGCCAGCAGCGGCGTGCGCTCGATACCGGCGGCGTCGAGCCACGCCGAGAGCGCGCCCGCGAGCCCCGGGATGTCGAGCAGCCGCTCCGGTGGGTCGCTGCGCCCGAACCCGGGGAAGTCCGGCGCGTGCACGAGCCGCACCTCCGCCAGCAGCTCGGCGACGGGGACGAGATAGCGGCTGGAGACGCCGAGCCCGTGCAGGAGGACGAGCGGCGACGCACCCGCCGGCCCTCCTCGCCGCTCGTGCACGCGCCTCCCGGCGACCGTGCGCCACCCGCTCGTGAGCTCCATCGGCGCCACCGTACGCGAGACTGCGTCCGTGACCGCGATCGGGACGGTGACGGGAGACGGCGACCCGGTCGTCCTCCTCCACGGCATGGCCGGCTCGTCCCGCTGGTGGGCGCCGGTCGCCGCGCGGCTCGCGGAGCACCACGCCGTCCACAGCCTCGATCTGCGGACGGCGCCGTCGGCGGCCGTGGAGGCCGTCGAGCGCTACCTCGAGCCGCTCGCCCCGGTCCCGCTCGTCGGCCACTCCCTCGGCGGCCTCGTGGCCGCCCGGGTCGCCGCGCGACAGCCGGACCTCGTGGCGCGGCTGGCCCTGGTGGCCCCGGCGGGGGTTCCGCCCGGCTACGGAGCGCTCGGCTACGCGCTTCCGCTCGCGCGCGAGGTGGCGGGTGCCCCGCCGTCGTTCCTGCGCCTGCTCGCCCTCGACGCGCTCCGCACCGGGCCGTTCGCGCTGCTGCGTTCGGCACGGGAGCTGCTCGGCGACGACGTCCGCCACGAGCTCGGCGCCGTGCGCGCGCCGACGCTCCTGCTCTGGGGAGAGCGCGACGCCCTGGTCCCCGCCGCGCTGGCCGAGGCGTTCGCGGCCGCGTTGCCGCACGCCCGGCTCGTGCTCGTCCGCGGCGCCCGGCACATGCCGATGCTCGAGCGGCCGGACGAGACGGCCGCGGCGCTACTGGACTTCCTGGAGTGAGGCTGCGCGCGCCGCGGCGAGGATCGCGGCGACCGACCGCTCCACGTCCTCGACCGTCGTCCGCCAGTTCGAGACGGAGATTCGCATCGCCGCCTTCCCCTGCCACGTCGTCCCCGACAGCCAGCAGGTGCCGTCCTCCTGCACGCGCCGGACGACGTCGCGCGTGACGGCGTCCTCGTCGCCGAAGCGGACGAGCACCTGGTTGAGCACGACGTCGTTGAGGACGCGCGCACCGTCGTAGCCGTCGAGCTCGTCCGCGAAGCGGCGGGCGTGGTCGCAGCACCGCTCCACGAGCGCGGCGACGCCGGCACGCCCGAGCTCCCGGAGCGCCGCGTAGACGGCGAACCCGCGCGCGCGGCGGGAGAACTCGGGCGTCCAGTCCATCTCGTCCCGCTCGGCGCCCTCCTCGGCGAGGATCAGGTAGGCGGCCTGCACGCCGAGGGCGGCGCGGTGCGTCTCGGGGTGCGCGCAGAAGGCGAGCCCGGAGTCGTAGGGGACGTTCAGCCACTTGTGCGCGTCGCACGCCCACGAGTCGGCACGGCCGATCCCCGCGACGAGGTGACGCAGCCGCGGGCTCGCGTGCGCCCACATCCCGAATGCGCCGTCGACGTGGAGCCACGCGCCCGCGTCGCTCGCCGCGTCTGCGAGCTCGTCGAGCGGGTCGAACGACCCGGTGTTGACGTTTCCGGCCTGCGCGCACACGATCACCGGGCCCTCCCCCGCTCCGAGCGCGTCGCGCAGCGCGTCGGCTCGCATCCGACCCTGGCGGTCCGCCGGGACGACGTCGATCTGCGACGCGCCGATGCCGACGAAGCGGAGCGCCCGGTCGACGGTCGCGTGCCGCTCGGCGCCCGCGAGGACCCGGATGCGCGGGGCTCCCTGCAGCCCGTCCTGAGTCACGTCCCACCCGGCGCGCGCGAGGACGTGGTGCCGAGCGGCGAGGAGCGCCGTCACGTGCGCCATCTGGCAGCCGGTGACGAACGCCGTCGAGACTCCGTTCGGGAGCCCGAGCACGTCGGCGAGCCACGCCCCCGCCACCTCCTCGACGACGGCTGCGCTCGGCCCCGCGACGTACAGGCCGGCGTTCTGGTCCCACGTCGCCGTGAGCCAGTCGGCGGCCAGCGAGGACGGGAGCGCGCCTCCGATCACGAAGCCGAAGTACCGGCCGCCCGGGATCGCGACCACGCCGGGCTCGGCGGCGTCCGCCAGCGCTTCCACGACCTCCCACGGATCGGACCCCCCCTCGGGCAGCGGGCCGCCGAGCGCCGAGCGCAGCTCGTCGACCGACGCCGACTCGCGCACCGGCCGCTCGCCGAGCGTGCCGAGGAAGTCGGCCGCGCGGTCGGCCGTCCGCCGCAGCAGCTCCCGCTCGCCGTCTAGGGGGCCCACAGCGCGCCAAGATACGCAACCGGGTCGCCCGGCTGCCAGCGACGGAGGAAGCGCTGGATCGGCGGGTGGAGCGCGATCCCGTCGAGGTCGCGGACGGAGAACAGGCGGTGCCCGCGCACCGCGGCGTCCCGCGAGGTCACGGCCTCGAGCGACTGCCCCGTGAGGTCGCCCGAGAAGATGATGTGGACGACGTGCTTCGGCGGCTTGCCCGGGGGCGAGATCGAGTCGACGATCGCGACCGGTCCCTCGACCGGCAGCTCGTCCTCGAGACCGAAGATCCCGATCTCCTCCGACAGCTCGCGCTGGAGCGCGTCGACGAGGCTCTCCCCGCCCTTGACCCCGCCGCCGGGGAGGAGCCAGGCCTCGCGGCCCAGCTTCTCGTGCCGGATGAGGAGGATGCGGTCAGCCCAGCGCAGGATCGCCGAGACGCGGATCCGCGGCGCCTCGGTCACGCCGCCGACGACCCGAAGCCGCGCACCCCGCGCTCCGCCTCCGGCAGCTCGTCCGTCTCCACGAGCTCGAGCGGCGGCACCGGGAGCACGACGAGCTGCGCGATCCGCATGCCGGGCTCGACGGTGAACGGTTCGAGGCGGTCGGTGTTGAGGAGGACCACCCGCAACTCGCCCCGGTAGCCGGCGTCGACGAGGCCGGGCGCGTTCACGATCGTGATCCCGTGCCGCGCGGCGAGGCCCGACCGGGGCTGCACGAACCCCGCGTAGCCCGGCGGGATCGCGACCGCGAGGCCCGTCCCGACCGTCGCCCGCTCGCCGGGCTCGAGGACGGTCCGCTCGCACGCGGCGAGGTCGAGGCCCGCGTCGCCGGCATACGCGCGCCGCGGCACGACGGCGTCCCCACGGAGACGGCGGACGGCGAGCTCGATCACGACGCCGTCCGCGCCCCGGGGCGCTCGGCCCCGGCGACGAGGTACGGCGCGAACCGCCGTAACGCCGGTCCCGCGAGCCGGGCCCGGACGAGCACGCCCTCCTCGGTGTCGCGACGCTCCTCGATCGGAGCGCCGAGGCCGTAGAGCTCGGAGAGCGCCGCACCGTCCTCGTACGGCACGAGCAGCCGCACCGGCTCGAAGCGCTCCGCGAAGCGTTCGGCGATCCTGCCCCGGAGCTCGTCGAGCCCCTCCCCCGTCAGGGCCGAGACCTGGAGCGCCTCCGGGTACGCGTTCGCGAGCCGTCGCCGCCGGAGCGCGTCGACCGCGTCGACCTTGTTCAGCACGAGCTCGACCGGTAGGTCCTCGGCCCCGATCTCCCGCAGCACCGACTCCACGGCCGCCTTCATCTCGGCCAGCCGCTCGTCGGAGGTCGAGGCGTCGAGCACGTGCAGCACGAGGTCGGCGACGAGCGTCTCCTCCAGCGTGGCGGCGAACCCCTCCACGAGCTGGTGGGGCAGCCGGCGGATGAAGCCGACGGTGTCCGTGAGGAGGTACCGCCTGCCGTCGTGCTCGAACGCGCGCGTGGTCGGGTCGAGCGTCTCGAACAGCCGATCCTGCACGGAGACGTCGGCGCGGGTGAGCGCGTTCAGCAGGGTCGACTTGCCGACGTTCGTGTAGCCCGCGAGCGCGACGACCGGCGTCTGCGACCGCGCCCGGCGCTTGCGGCGCGTCGCGCGCTGCCGCTCCACCTGCTCGAGACGGCGCTTGAGGACGGTGATGCGGCGCCGCGCGAGCCGGCGATCCGTCTCGAGCTGCGACTCGCCGGGGCCACGCGTGCCCACGCCGGCACCGAGCGCGCCAGTGCCGCCGCCGAGCCGCTCGAGATGCTTCCACATGCCGCGCATGCGCGGGAGGTTGTACTCCAGCTGCGCGAGCTCGACCTGGAGCTTCCCCTCGGCGGTGACGGCGTGCTGGGCGAAGATGTCGAGGATCAGCTGCGTGCGGTCGACGACACGCGCGTCGAGCGCGTTCTCGAGCGCGCGCTGCTGCACCGGGTCGAGCTCGTCGTCGACGACGAGCACCTCGGCGCCCGCGGCGCGGTACGCCTCCTTCAGCTCGTCGAGCTTGCCCTTGCCGACGTACGTCCGCGGGTCTGGGCGGTCGCGGTGCTGGACGAGTGCCGCGACAGGGTCCACCCCCGCGGTGCGGGCGAGCTCGCGAAGCTCTCCGAGCTCCTCCTCCGCGTCGGCGCCCTGGGCCAGGACTGCGAGGACGAATCCCTTCTCCGGCTCGACCCCGGGCGCGGGATCCGGCTGTCGCAGCGTCACGCCCCGGATTGTGCCACCCGCGGACGGTCGGGCGGTCACAATCGGCGCGTGCGCGAGCGACTCGCCCGCCTGACGCTGCAGCTCGTCGACGTCCCGTCCCCCTCCCGGGAGGAGGGGGCGCTCGCCGACGTCGTCGCGCGCGAGGTGCCGCTCCCGCTCCGGCACCGCGACGCGGAGACGCTGCTGTTCGCAGCGCCGCGCACGGGGAAGCCGCTCGTGCTGCTGGCAGGGCATCTGGACACGGTGCCCGCGCAGGGCAACCTCCCCGGGCGGCTCGTCGACGGGATCGTCCACGGCCTCGGTGCCGCGGACATGAAGGCCGGGCTCGCGGTGATGGTCGAGCTCGCGCGGTGGGTCCACGCGGAGGCGCCGCCGCTCGCCGTCGACTTCGCGTTCCTGTTCTTCCCGCGCGAGGAGCTCCCGGCGCAGGAGAGCGCGGTGCCGGCGCTCCTCGCCACCGGCCTCGTCGACGACGCCGGGCTCGTGGTCGTGCTCGAGCCGACCGCCAACGCGATCCAGGCCGGCTGCCTCGGGCACCTGTCGGCGACGGTCGTCTTCGAGGGGACGAGCGGGCACTCCGCGCGCCCGTGGCTCGCCGACAACGCGATCGACCGCGCCGTTCGGGCGCTGGGGGGCGTCGTCGGGCGACCCCCGCGCGACGTCGCGCTCGCCGGCCTGACCTTCCGGGAGGTGCTGTCGGTGACCGAGATCCACGGCGGCATCGCCGTCAACGTCGTCCCCGACCGCGTCGAGGCCGGGATCAGCTACCGGTACGCCCCGGATCGCACGCCGGCGGAGGCGGAGGCCGAGCTCGCGCGGCTGCTCGGCGGCTCCGGGCGGCTGGAGCGCCTCTCCAACTCGCCGCCGGCGCGGGTCGTCGCCGACACGCCGCTCGTGCGCGCGCTCCGGGAAGCCGGCGGGCTGGCCGTCGAGCCGAAGCAGGCGTGGACGCCGGTCGCGGAGTTCTCGGCGCACGGCCTCGACGCGGTCAACCTCGGCCCGGGCGACCCCCGCTTCGCGCACGCGCGCGACGAGCAGGTCGACGCCGCCGCGCTCGAGCGCACGTTCGAGGCGCTCCGGCGCTTCGCGCTCGGTAGCGTCTAGCCGTGCCGCTCTCCCCCGTGCTCGCCGGCCTCGCCGCGTACCCGTTCGTACGCCAGGACGAGGCGATCGCGGCGGCCGAGGCGCGCGGCGTCGAGGTGATCGACTTCGGGATGGGCGACCCGCGCGAGCCCACGCCGGCGTTCGTCCGCGACGCGCTCGTGGCCGCGCTCGGCGAGTCGTCGAGCTACCCGCGCGCCGTCGGGCTCCCCGAGCTGCGCGAGGCGATCGCGCGCTGGGCGGCCGGACGCTTCGGCGTCGCGCTCGATCCCGACCGCGAGATCGTGCCGACGCTCGGCAGCAAGGAGGCGATCTTCTCGCTCGCGCAGGTCGTCGTCGACGCGCGCTCGGAGAAGCGGCTCGTCGTCGTCCCCGAGCCGGCGTACCCGGTGTACGAGCGCGGCGCGCTGTTTGCGGGCGCGGAGCCGGTGTTCGTCCCGCTGCGCGAGGAGCACGGCTTCCTCCCCGACCTCGACGCGCTCGACGCATCCGTCCTCGGCCGGGCCGCGATCTTCTGGGTCAACTACCCGAACAACCCGACGGGCGCGGTGGCGCCGGCCGCGTTCTACGAGCGCCTGGCCGAGCTCGCGCGGGAGCACGACTTCGTGCTCGCCTCGGACGAGGCCTACTCCGAGCTCTGGTTCGAGGAGCCGCCCGTCTCGGCACTCGAGCTCGGCGACCTGGCGAACGTGGTCGTCTTCAACACGCTGTCGAAGCGCTCGTCGATGACCGGGTACCGGTCCGGGTTCGCCGCGGGCGACGCGACGCTCGTGGCGGCGATGAAGGCGTTCCGCCCGACTGTCGGGACGGCGCCGCAGGAGTTCGTGCAGCGGGCGGCGGCCGCGGCGTGGAGCGACGAGGCGCACGTGGCCGAGACCCGCGAGGTGTACCGGCGCAAGCGGGAGGTCTTCGTCGAGTTGTTCGCCCGCACCGGCGTGCGCGTGGCCGGGAGCGCCGCGACGATGTACCTCTGGTTCGCGGTGCCGGACGGCGAGCCGTCGGAGGCGTTCGCCGCACGGCTGCTCGAGCACGGCATCGTCGTCTCGCCCGGCGCGTACTTCGGGCCTGCCGGGGAGGGCTACGCCCGGCTTGCCCTCGTCCCGACGCTCGACGACTGCCGCCGCGCTGCGGCGATCATGGAGCCGCTGCTGTGACCCCGGAGCAGGTGGAGGCCATCCTCGCGGCGCTCGACCGCGGCGAGCGGCGGGTCGCCGAGCAGCGGGACGGCGAGTGGGTCGTCGACACCGAGGCGAAGGAGGCGATCCTCGAGTACTTCCGGCTGCGCAAGGTCGAGCCGGTGGAGGTCGGCCCGTTCGCGTTCCAGGACAAGATCCCGCTGAAGCGGAACGCGCCTGGCGTGCGGATCGTCCCGCCCGGTGTCGCCCGCTACGGCTCGTTCCTCTCGGAGGGCGTCGTGCTCATGCCCGGGTACGTGAACATCGGCGCCTGGGTCGGCCCGCGCACGATGGTCGACACGTGGGCGACCGTCGGCTCGTGCGCGCAGATCGGCGCCGACGTGCACCTCGCCGGCGGCGTCGGCATCGGCGGCGTGCTCGAGCCGCCGCAGGCGCTGCCGGTGATCGTCGAGGACGGCGCCTTCGTCGGCTCGCGCTGCATCGTCACCGAGGGCGTCCGCGTCGGCGAGGGCGCCGTGCTCGCGCCGAACGTCTCCCTGTCGGCGTCGGTGCCGATCATCGACGTGACCGGGCCGGAGCCGCGCGAGTACCGCGGGGTCGTGCCGCCGCGCTCCGTCGTCCTGCCGGGGACGCGGCCGAAGGAGTTCCCGGCGGGCACCTTCCAGGTGGCGTGCGCACTGATCGTGGGGCAGCGCAGCGCGAGCACGGATCTGAAGACGAGCCTCAACGACGTCCTGCGCGAGTTCGAGATCGCAGGCTAGGCGGCGACGTCGAGCACGTGCGCCGGGACTGGCGCCGTCTTGCCCTTCAGCTCGAGCTCGACCGTCCTCGCCGGCCGCGGCGCGGGGAGGTGAGCCCAGACGCGATCCGAGACCACGAGCTCGCCCGCGCCCGCCGCGCTCTGCAGGCGCTGCGCGGTGTTGACGACGTCGCCGATCGCCGTGAAGTCCTTCGCGAGCTCGCTCGGGCCGACGTTGCCGACGAACGCGGTGCCGAAGTCGATGCCGACGCCGAGCGGGAGCGCGTCGTCGCCGTCCATCCCCACCTCGCGAACGAGCTCTTCGCCGGCGGCGACCATCTCGGCGCACGTGTCGCCGTCGACGATCACCGGGAGGAAGAGCGCCATCACCTGGTCGCCGACGAGCTTGTCGACGAGCCCGTCGTGCGCGACGACGACGTCGAACGCGACGCGGTAGAAGCGCGCGAGCCGGCGCTCGACCTCCGCCGGCGGCAGCGACTCCGCGAGCGACGTGAAGCCGCGCACGTCCGCGAACAGGACGCCGATCTCGAGCTCGTACCCGCCGAGCGGGAGCTTGTCGAAGCAGGAGCGGCACAGGTTCGGGTTCATCGGGCTCGGCGTCAGCGGCGTCGGCTTCAGCAGGACGCGCCCCACGCCCGAGAACGGCGCGTTGCAGAACTTGCACCGCGGGCCATGCGGGAGGAGGCGCAACAGGTGACGTGTCCGCTGCAGCTTGTGCTCGACCATCGCGTCGGCGATCGAGATCGGGTCGGCCACGGACAGGACGATACGTGCCGCCCTCGACTCAGTCGAGGCGTCGCGCGGGGCCCACGAGCGTGGCTACGCCGCCCGCGATCCGGACGACGAGCTCGCCGCCCGGAAAGGCGACCGTCGCATCGCCGTCGCCGATGAGTGCAGCTACGACGGCGACGGCACTCGAGCCCGACGATGCCGTCTCCCCCGCCCCGCGCTCCCACACGCGCGCGCGGACGCGGCCGGGCGCCTCGACGCGCGCCACCTGGACGTTCGTCCCGCCCGGGAAGCGCGGGTGCCGCTCGAGCAGCGGCCCGATCCGCGGGAGCTCATCGGGGTCGCCCACGACGACCGCGTGCGGGTTCCCGACGTCCATGGGGACGAAGCGAACCCCGTCCACCTCCTCCGGGGCCTCGACGCGCACCGGCCCGAGCTCCTGCGCCCACTCGTCCCCACCGAGCGCGCGGACGCGCACCTCGTGGCCCGCCGACCGGACGACGACCTCCTCGGCGCCCGTGCGCGCCGCGAGCCACGCTGCCGCGATCCGCGTGCCGTTGCCGGACATCTCCGCGACGGAGCCGTCCGGGTTCCAGATCACGACATCCCCGTCGGCCGAGACCTCGAGCACGCCGTCCGCGTCGCCGACGAGCGCTCGCACGCGCTCCGGCGTCGCGGCGAACGGCTCCGACACGAGATAGACGTTCCCCTGGGCGTCCCACCGCTCCACGCGGCGTAGTAGACCAGCAGCTACCGGAGCGCGAGGATCTCCGTTGCGAGCTCCTCGGGCGGTCGCGTCCCGTCGAGGACGCGGATGCCGGGGATCCGGCGCATCCACTTCCGCTGGTAGGCGGCGTAGCGCCGTACGCGCGCGTCGTACGCGGCCAGGGCCTCGTCGAGCGGCAGCTCCGCGAAGTCGCGCAGGCCGTGGATCGTGCGCGCCGTCGCCGACAACGGGCCGGCGAGGGCGGCGCGGACCTCCTCGACCACCCCCCGCTCGACCATCGCGCGGCTCCGCGCCTCGATCCGGCGCGCCAGCTCCTCGCGCGGGAGGTCGAGCCCGACGACGAGCGTCGGATGCCGCGTGTCGGCGCTCCAGAGCTCGTCGCGCGGCGGGCGAAGCGACGACCCTGCTTCGGCCAGCTCCAGCGCCCGCACCACGCGCCGGCGGTCGTTGGGATGCACGGCCGCGGCGGCCGCGGGATCGACCCCGGCGAGCTCGGCGTGCGCCCCCTCAGGCCCGAGCTCCTCGTAGCGGGCGTCCCAGCGCTCGCGCGCGCCCGGCTCCGGCCGGGGTGGCAGGCGCAGGTCGGAGAGCGCCGCGCGGAGGTAGAGCCCGGTGCCGCCCACGACCACCGGCGTCAGGCCTGCGGCGAGGGCGTCGTCGATCGCGGCGTGCGCCAGCGCCTGGTACTCCGCCACCGACGCCTCGCGCGACAGCGGCCAGATCGCGACGAGGCGCGCCGGCCTCGGCGACTGGTTCGTGAGGATCGGAAGGCCCTCGTAGACCTGCATCGCGTCCGCGGACACCAGCTCCGCGGGGACGCGGTCGGCGACGGCCTCCGCGACCGCGGTCTTGCCCGACGCCGTCGGGCCGAAGATCGCGATCACCCGCCCCCGGGGCACGATGGGCCGTTACCCGAGGAGGCGTCCGTGCAGGCGCGCGACCGTCTCGAGCGACACGCCCGACGAGACGAGGTACGCCTCGACCGACCCGTGGCGGCGTTCGACCTCGTGCAGCGCGGTCGCCATCGCTCCGGCCGGAGCCGTCGCGACCTCGCCGAGCGTCGGGCGCAAGCGCGTCTCGGTGGCGGCGTAGTCGGCGTCGATGTGCTCGAGCGGGACGCCGCAGAGGCGCAGCAGGAGGCCCGCGACGAGCCCCGTCCTGTCCTTCCCGCCGACGCAGTGGACGACGACGGCTCCGGC
Source organism: Gaiellaceae bacterium (assembly GCA_035463735.1). GTDB lineage: Bacteria > Actinomycetota > Thermoleophilia > Gaiellales > Gaiellaceae > DATHTC01. The sequence goes on from DATHTC010000153.1 coordinate 11,668, forward strand.
CGGGGCATCGGCGATCGCGGCGAGGGCCCGCGCGATCTGCGTACGGCAGCGCTCGAGCGCTGCCGTGTAGAAGACGACGTACTCGCCGAGTGCGTCCGGCGCCGCCTTGGCTGCGGCGACGACCTCGGTCCACCACGGATCCCCCGGCTCGATCCCGTCCATCAGCGACACGTGGACGACCTCGACGTCGAGGTCGCGCGGCGGGTCGTCGAGGAGCTCGTCGTCCCGCCGCAGGTCGACGATTCTCACGACGCCGTAGGAGCGCAGCGCGTCCCACCCCGCATCCGTCAGGTGGGCGCGGCTGTCGGCGCGCACGACCGCTCCGAAGCGCGTTGAGCGGCCGTCCCCGGTCGGGTGACCGCCGAGGTCGCGGACGTTCGAGCAGCCGTCCCAGACGAGGTCGCGCGGGCGGCTCACGCGGCGACGAGCGCCGCCTGCGTCCCGCGCAGCGTCGTCGAGGTCGCGCCCTCGACGAGCACGTCGACCAGCTCGCCCGGCCGCGCGCTCCCGGCGAAGTTCACGGTCGTGTTCCGCCTCGTGCGTCCCCGCAGGAGTGCCGCATCCGTACGGCTAGCCCCCTCGACCAGCACCTGCTCGACGCGCCCGACGCGCGCGGCGTTGCGCTCGGCCGCGATCCGCTGGACGACGTCGACCAGCCGTTCGAGCCGCTCGTGCTTGACGTCCTCCGGCACCTGGTCGGGCATCTCCGCCGCCTCCGTGCCGCGGCGCGGCGAGTAGATGAACGTGAAGGCGCTCTCGTAGCGCACCGCCTCGACCACGCGCAGCGTCTGCTCGAAGTCGGCCTCCGTCTCGCCCGGGAAGCCGACGATCACGTCCGTGCCGAGCGCGAGGTCCGGGATCGCGGCGCGTAGGCGGTCGACGAGTCGCAGGTACCGGTCGGCGTCGTAGGTGCGCCGCATCGCCTTGAGGATCCGCGAGGAGCCGGACTGGAGCGGCAGGTGCACGTGCTCGCAGACCGCGTCGCACTCGGCCATCGCGGCGATCACGGGCTCGCGGAAGTCCTTCGGGTGCGGACTCGTGAACCGGATGCGCTCGATCCCGTCGACGCCGTCGCACGCACGGAGGAGCTCGCCGAACCCGGTGTCGAGCCCCGGGCGGAGATCGCGGCCCCACGAGTTGACGTTCTGCCCGAGGAGCGTGACCTCGCGGACGCCCTCGCCGGCGAGGCGCGTCACCTCGGCGACGATCTCGCCCGGTCGGCGGCTGACCTCGCGGCCGCGCACCGCCGGGACGATGCAGTAGGCGCAGCGGGAGTTACACCCCATCGACACCTGCACCCAGGCCTGGAAGCGCCGCTCACGGCGGAGCGGCAGCCGTGCGGAGAACGACCGCTCGTCGGCGGTCCCGAAGCGCCCGCGCTCGACGCCCTCGCCGTCGGCGCCGATCCAGTCGGCGAGATGCGGGATCGTCCCGGGGCCGAAGGCGACGTCGACGAAGGGGTACAGCTCGAACAGCCGCTCGCGCTGGGCCTCCGCGTAGCAGCCGCCGACGGCGACGATCGCGTCCGGGTTCCGCTGCTTCAGCGCCTTCGCGTCTCCCATGTGCGCCGCGAAGCGCTGATCGGGCTTCTCGCGGATCGTGCACGTGTTGAAGACGAGCACGTCGGCCTGCTCGCGCGTGGGCGCCTCGCCGAAGCCGAGCGACTCGAGCGTGCCCTTGATCCGCTCCGAGTCGTGCGCGTTCATCTGGCACCCGAACGTCGTGACGTGGTACCGCTTCACGGCGCGGCCATCGTAGCCGCCGCACGGTCGAGGTTCGGTTCGCCGCCTTGCCGCCGCCGTCCGCGCCGGGGATGATCGCGCTCGTGGCTGCGACGACGCTGCAGACGCTCGACGGGCGCGAGCTCGCTCTCGCCGAGGCGGACGTCGTCGGCCTCGCCGACTCCCTGGACGGATCGCTCGTCCGCGACGGTGACCCCGCGTACGAGGCGGCGCGGCGCGTCTGGAACGGGATGATCGACCGCCGCCCGGCGCTGATCGTGCGCGCGACCGGCACGCCGGACGTCGCCGAGGCCGTCCGCTTCGCGCGGCGGCACGGGCTGCCCGTCGCAGTCCGCGGCGGCGGCCACGGGGTCGCCGGGCACGCCGTCGCCGACCGCGCGCTCGTGATCGACCTCGAGGAGCTGCGCGACGTGGACGTGGACGTCGACCGGCGCCTCGCGCGCGCCGGCGCAGGTTGCCGCCTGGGCGACCTGGACGGGGCGACGCAGGCGCACGGCCTCGCAACGCCGCTCGGCGTCGTGTCCGCGACCGGCATCGCCGGCCTCACGCTCTCGGGGGGAATGGGCTGGCTCCGCCGCGCACACGGGCTCTCCTGCGACAACCTCGTCGCCGCGGAGCTCGTGACCGCGGACGGCGACGTGCTGCGAGCGTCGGCAGACGAGAACGCCGAGCTCTTCTGGGCGCTCCGCGGAGGCGGCGGCAACTTCGGCGTCGTGACCTCGTTCGAGTACCGCCTCCACCCCGTCGGGCCCGAGGTGATGATGGTGTTCGTCCTCTACCCGGGCGAGCGCGCGGCGGATGTGATCGCGTCCTTCGCCGCGTACATGGCGGAAGCGCCGGACGAGGTCAGCCCGCTCGCCTTCCTCGGCCGCGTGCCGCGCGTCGAGGGCTTCCCGGAGGAGATCCACGGTCGGCCGTACGTCGCGCTGGCGGGCCTCCATCCCGGCACCCCGGCCGAGGGCGAGGCCGCGCTGCGCCCGCTCCTCGAGCTCGGGGAGCCGCTGGTCGACCTGAGCGCGACGATGCCGTACGTCGAGGCGCAGAAGGTCCTCGACGAGGACTACCCGGACGGCCTCCAGTACTACTGGAAGTCGATCGAGCTCGACGAGCTGACGCCGGACGTCGTGCGGCGGCTGCTCGACCATGCGGCCGCAGCGCCGTCCGGCGACTCGACGATCGACATCTGGTGGAACGGCGGCGCGATGGAACGCGTCGCCCCCGAGGCCACGGCCTTCGGGGCGCGACCGCGCATCCTCCTCGGGTACGAGGCGAACTTCGAGCATCTCGCCGACGCTGCCGAGAACGTCGCCTGGGTCCGCGGCTCGCTCGCCGAGCTGGAGCCGCTCTCGACCGGCGGCGCGTACCTCAACTTCCCCGGCTTCTTCGAGGAGGGCGCCGACCTCCTGCGCGCGTCGTTCGGGGAGGCGAACTACGAGCGGCTCGTCGAGGTCAAGACCCGGTACGACCCGGACAACACCTTCCGCTTCAACGGCAACATCAACCCCTCGTCGTAGCGCAGGGGGGCCAGGGGGAACCGCGAGGTTCCCCCGCGACAGGACGCGCGGGATCGCAGCCCGCGAAGCGGGCGCATCCCGCCCGTCAACCCACGTCGCTCCCCAGTGAGACGGCGGCGCGGCCGGAGCGCCCGCCGCGCAAGCGGCGCGCGCGGAGGCCATCGAGGACGTCCTCAGGCCCGCCTACGAGGCCAGTCCATGGAGGCCGAAGCGCGCTTCATGCGCGCGAGAGGCCAAGACGACGCCCCACCAACGCGACCCGGCAGAAGGAGGGGCCCCACGGGTGAACCATGAGTTCCCCCGTGGGCCCCCTCCTTCTCCCGGGTCGCGTTGGTGGGGCGTCGTCTTGGCCTCTCGCGCGCCTGAAGCGCGCTTCGGCCTCCATGGCGGGGTCTCGTAGCTGACGTGGGAGGGCGTGGTCGTTGGCTCCGCGCGCGCCCCTTTCGGGGCGGGCGCTTCGGCCGCGGCACGTGTTCACGTGGGCCGACGTGGTTTGACGGGCGGGATGCGCCCGGCTGCGCCGGGCTGCGATCCCGCGCGTCGTCTTTCGGGGGAACCTGGCGGTTCCCCCATGTCCCCTCCCTCCATGTCCGGGGACAGTCCCTAGGTCTGTCCCCGGACATGGCCTGTGGACGGATTGGCACGTGTTCGGCACGACCTGGACGCGGTCGGCTGCGCGCGCCGCTCCTCTATCGTGCGGCCCGTGCGGGAGCTGGCGCCCGAGGAGATTCTTCGGCTCGAGGACGACGCCGTCGTCCTGCTGGACCAGCGCCTGCTGCCGGAGGAGGAGGTCGAGGTGCGGTGCCGGTCCGCGGCCGACGTGGCGGAGGCGATCCAGACGATGGTCGTCCGCGGGGCGCCTGCGATCGGCGTCGCGGCGGCCTACGGCCTCGCGCTCGCGGCCGCGCGCGGGCAGGACGTCGACGCTGCGGCGACCGTGCTCGCCGCCGCGCGGCCGACGGCGGCCAACCTCGCCTGGGCACTCGAGGCGATGCGCGAAGACCCGACGCCGGAGCGCGCGCGGGCGCTCCACGCGGACGAGGTCGAGCGCTGCCGCCGCATGGCAGCACACGCCCTCGAGCTGTTCGCCCCCGGCGCGCGGGTGCTGACCCACTGCAACGCGGGCGGGCTCGCGACCGGCGGGTACGGCACGGCGGTCGGCGCGATCAGGAGAGCGTGGGAGGACGGGCTCGTCGCGCACGTCTGGGTCGACGAGACCCGGCCGCTGCTCCAGGGCTCGCGGTTGACGGCGTGGGAGCTCGACCGCCTGGGCATCCCGTTCGCGGTGCTCGCGGACGCCGCGGCGGCGTCCCGCATGGCAGCGGGTGAGGTCGACTGCGTTGTCACCGGTGCGGATCGGATCTCGGCCAACGGCGATACTGCGAACAAGGTCGGCACCTACGGGCTCGCCGTGCTCGCGGCACACCACGGGATTCCTCTCTACGTCGTCGCGCCGAGCTCGACCGTCGATCTCGAGACCGCCACGGGTTCCGGGATCCCGATCGAGGAGCGCGACCCCGCCGAGGTGACGGCCCGCTTCCCGGCGCGGAACCCGGCCTTCGACGTCACACCCGCGACGCTGGTGGCGGCGATCGTGACCGAGGACGGCGTCCACCGCGCACCCTACGAGGCGTCGCTCGCTGCGGTGGCGGCGGCGTGAACGCGCTCGTGCTCGCGGCGGGCTACGCGACCCGCCTCCGCCCGCTGACCGAGAACCGCGCGAAGCCGTTGCTGCCCGTCGGCGGTCGGCCGATGATCGACTACCTCGTCGACGCGATCTCGGCGGTGCCCGGCGTCCGCGGGATCCACGTCGTCACGAACAGCCGGTTCGCGCCGCACTTCGAGACGTGGGCCGACGGTCGCGGCGTGGCGGTGCACGACGACGGGACGACGAGCGACGAGGACCGGCTGGGCGCAATCGGCGATCTCCGCTACGTGGTCGACCGCGCGGGGCTCGAGGACGACCTGATCGTGGTCGCCGGCGACAACCTGTTCGAGTTCTCGCTGGCCGACGAGGTCGCGTTCTGGCGCGCGAAGGGCGAACGGTCGGTGGTCGCGCTGCACGACGTCGGCGACCGGGAGCTCGCGAGCAGGTACGGCGTCGTCGCACTCGACGGCGACGACCGCGTCGTGGAGTTCGTGGAGAAACCGGAGGACCCGCCGAGCACGCTCGCGGCGACCGCGTCCTACGTCTTCTCGCGTGACCACGTGGGGCTGGTCGACACGTACCTCGCCGAGGGCAACCTCCCCGACCAGCCCGGACGCTACGTCGCGTGGCTCGCGCAGCGCGAGCCCGTCTACGGCTTCCGCTTCGAGGGCGAGTGGCTCGACATCGGCGACCACCGGCAGCTGCTGGAGGCGGACAACCGCATGCGCCGCCGGCGTGGCTTGCCGGAGCGCGACGCGTACAGCGCCGACTGACTTCCGACACAGTTCCGGCACGGAGCCGCGCGCCCGCGTGGGCCACGCTGGGAGCGATGCTCGAGCTGCTCTTCCCTGCGCGGTGCGTCGTGTGCGGCGCAACCGGCGTGGTCGCCTGCGACGGGTGCCTCGCACGGCTCCGGCGGATCCGTGCGCCGCTCTGCGAGCGCTGCGGCGCGCCGACGGCCTGGCCCGTCCGCCGCTGCGCCGAGTGCTCGCGGCGCCGGATCGCGTTCGCATCCGCGCGGGCGGCCGTCGCCTACGACGGCGCTGCCCGCGCGCTCGTCTCCGCGTGGAAGCACCGCGCGCTCCGCCGGCTGGCCGCGCCCGCCGCTGCCGTCGTCGCCGCGACGTTGCCGCCGCCGCGGGTGTCCGTGCTCGTCGCCGTCCCGGGCGACCCGGAGCGATGGCTCGCGCGCGGCCACCACCCGGCGGCCG
>DATHTC010000154.1:0-2980 GCA_035463735.1 Gaiellaceae bacterium
GGCAGCGCCGCCGGAGACGATCGCGGGGAAGAGCCGCCTCTCCTCGTCCTCGAGGTGCGACTCGAGCTCGGCGCGGAGGCCCTCGAACGTCGCTCCGACCTCGACGAGGCGCTCGTCCTCCGCCCCGTGCGCCTTCGCCACCCGTGCGAGCAGGCCGGACAGCCGCGGCAGCTCCTCGCGCAGCCTGGCGTGATGGACGTCGACGATGTGCTCGCACAGCTCCGGCAGCGGCACCGCCCGCCAGTCGCGCTCCTCGCGCTCGGCCGGGTCGCCGTCGACCGCGGCCAGCTCCGCCGCGACCGCCGCCGGGTCGAGGCCCTTCCGCTCGCAGGCGTCCGCGAGCGAGCGCTTCCCGCCACAGCAGTAGTCGAGCCCCAGCCGCTCGAGCACGCGCGCCCGCCTCGGGTCGTCGAGCACGAGCTGTGCCACCGTCGTCTCCGTCGAGATCATCCGTGTCCTCCTCGGGTTCGGTCGTCGGCGGCCGACGGTAGCCCCACGCCGGCGCAGCGGCGTCGGCGTCCGCCCGCGGCATGGCTGCGGGTTCTCACCGATGCGACGGGGCGGCCCTCCGGCGCGCCGCGTGGCGCCGTGCCTTCGCCCGGTTGCCGCAGGTCGCCATCGTGCACCAGCGGCGACGGCCGCGCGCGTCGAGGAAGAGCCACCCGCAGCCGTCGCCCGGGCAGCGGCGGATCGGCGCGTGCGGCGTCGTGAGCAGGTCGGCCGCGGCCCGGGCGAACGCGAGCAGCGGCAGCTCCGCCGTCCGCGGCAGCGACCAGCCCCCGGGGCGGAGCGTGGCGGCGGCGGCGGCGCGCTCGGCCTCGGCGGCGACGGCGTCCCAGGCGGATCCCGGTCGCGGGTCGAGGCAGGCCGCGTACAGCGCCTCGCGGAACGCGAGCGCGCGCCGCAGCACGGCCGGGTCGTCCGCGCCGCGGAGCCTCTCGGCATCTTCGCGCGAGACGAGCCCGAGGTCGCGGGCGAGCGCGAGCAGGTGCGCCGGGCTCCCGAGGTACTCCTTCGGCTCGGGCTCGCCCCACCCCGCGCGCGTGTTGCAGAGCTCGAGCGCCGGATGGCCGGCGAGCGGGAGCGGGAGCTCGAGCCCGTCGACGAGGTGGGAGTACGCCGTCCGTTCCATCTAACCGTTAGTCGCTATAATACCGGTTAGTGCTGCTCTCGTATGCGCTCCGCCGGACGCTGTGGACGATCCCCGTCCTCCTCCTCGTCGTCACGCTCCTGTTCTTCATGATGCGGTCGATCGGCGGCAGCCCGCTGCGTCGCGGCCAGCTCGTCGGGATCTCGAACGTCGCCTGGTCGAAGTCGGCCGACTGGCGTCCGGAGTCGATCGAGCGGAACATGACGCGGAAGTTCGAGCTCGACCTGCCCTGGTACCGGCAGTACCTCAACTACCTGGAGGCGGTCGCGCGCCTCGACTTCGGCAACACGTTCAGCTACCGCTACCTGACCGTCAACTCGATCATCGCCCGCCAGGGGAAGGTCTCGCTCGAGCTCGGCCTGCTCGCGTTCCTGCTCGCCGTCGGCGTCGGCGTCCCTCTCGGCGTGCTCGCGGCGCTGAAAGCGGGCACGACGGCGGACACGCTCGCGCGCACGGGTACGGCGCTCGCCGCGGCCACGCCGGCGTTCCTCGTCGGCACGCTGCTGATCTGGCTGCTGGCGGTGCGCTGGGGGGTGCTCCCGACGAGCGGCTGGGACTCGTGGCGCGCGAAGCTCCTGCCGACGGTGACGCTCGCGCTCGTTCCGGCCGCGTGGTGCGTCCGGCTCGTGCGCGCTGCGCTGCTCGAGACGCTGCGGAGCGACCACGTCCGGGCCGCCGCGGCGCGCGGTCTCCGGCGCAGCCGGATCGTCACGGCCCACGCCCTGCGGAACGCGCTCGTGCCCGTGGTGACGGCGCTCGGGCCGATCCTCGGCTACCTCGTCACCGGCTCGTTCGTCGTCGAGGCCGTGTTCTCGATCCCCGGGATCGGGCGGTACTACGTGGCGGGCGTGCTCGCACGCGACTACCCGCTCGTCCTCGGACTCACCGTCGTGCTGACGGTGACGATCCTGCTCGCGAACCTCGTCGTGGACGTGCTCCAGGCGGCACTCGACCCCCGCCTGCGCGACGCCGCGATGCCCGGCAGCTGAAATAGCGCCGCTGCCGCCGGCGTTCTCTGCGGCAGCGATGGCGTCGACGGAGCAGCTGGCGCGGCCCGCGACCGAGGCGGAGGGCGAGCGCCGCACCTCGTACCTCGAGCTCTTCTTCGACCTCGTTTTCGTCTTCGCGATCACGCAGGTGACGACGGTGCTCGTCGAGGACACGAGCGCCGCCGGGTTCGGGCGCGCCGCCCTGCTGCTCGGACTCGTGTGGTGGGCGTGGGGCGGCTACGCCTGGATGACGAACGCGATCGACATCGAGAGCGTCCTCGTGCGGAGCGCGATGATCGCGGCGGCCGCGGGCGCGTTCTTCATGGCGCTCGCCGTGCCCGGCGCCTACGGCGACGACGGGCTCTGGTTCGTGTCCGCCTACCTCGCGATCCGCGTCCTCCACGTCGCGCTCTACGTCTGGGGGCTCCGCGGCGACCGGGCGCACCAGCGCGCGATCCTCCAGCTCGCGCCGTGGTTCCTGTTCGCTCCCGCGATCGCGTTCGCCGGCGGGTTCGCGGACGGAGACCTGCGCGTGCTCCTGTGGGCTGTGTCGATCGCGATCGACGTCGCCGGCGCGATGACCGTCGGTCGCGCCGGGTTCCGCGTCTCGCCGTCGCACTTCGCCGAGCGGTACGGGCTGTTCGTGATCATCGCGCTCGGCGAGTCGATCGTCGCCGTCGGCGCCGCGGCGGCCGAGCTCCCGCGTGACGCGACGTTCGTGCTCGCGGTGGCCGTGGCGTTCGGCGGCATCGGCGCGATGTGGTGGGCCTACTTCGACTTCACCGCACTCGCCGCCGAGCGGGCGCTCCGCTTCGCGTCGGTCGAGGCGCGCGGCGCGCTC
>DATHTC010000155.1:0-1831 GCA_035463735.1 Gaiellaceae bacterium
GTTGAGCGCGCGCACGGCGTACCGCGCGCCGGGCGGCGCCGCCGTGTCCACCCATCGCATCAGCTTCGTCCCCGCGACGCGGCGGCCGTCCCGCCAGACCTCGTAGCGCGCCGCGCCCCAGACGTACGGCCACGCGACGACTCGGCGGCCGCTGGCGGGATCGGTCGTCACGCGCACGCCCGCCGGCGGGCCGGGGCGGATCGCCTTCCCGCGCTGGAGCCGCCGGGAGAAGAGGTCGCCCCGCCGGCTCCACGTCACCAGGAAGACGTCCCGGCGCCCGGTGCCGAAGAGGTCGACGAACGCGTGCATGTTCGTGTCGAGCGAGGAGACCGGGTACCCGGGCGGCAGCGGCCGGAAGGAGCCCCTGCCGTCGTTGCGGAACGCCGGCGCGTACGCGGGCCGGTCGTTCGGCGGGATCAGGAGCTGCGTGAAGAGCTCGGGGCGGCCGTCGCCGTCCAGGTCGTCGAGGTCGAGCGCCAGGTAGAAGGCCCGGCTCGCCCCGTGGAGGTCCGGCTGCGGCAGGCGGCTCGCGGTCTCGTCCCGGAACGTCCCGTCGCCGTTCCCCATCAGCACCTGGACGTAGCGACCGAAGACGAAGTTGCTCACGCAGTCGTCGGGCGCGCGCTGCCGCGCCGACGTGTAGGCGAGTAGCAGGTCGACGCGGCCGTCCCGGTCGAGGTCCGCGGGCACGACCGCCTGACCCTCGCCCGCGATCCCGAACGGCTTCTGGGGGAGCGCGCCCGGCAGGATCCGGAAGAAGCCCCTCCCGTCGTTGAGCAGCACCTGCTGGTCGTTCCGCTGCGTGTGGTTCGGGAGCGCGCAGCCGTGGCCGCCGGCGAGCACCAGGTCGGCGTCGCGGTCGCCGTCGACGTCGGTGAACGCGCTCGAGAGGTAGACGTCGACCGTCCCGAGCTTCGGCGGGAGCCGGTCGGCCGCGACGGCGAACGCGCCGCGCCCGTCGTTGAGCCAGATCTGGACGTCGCAGCAGCTCCCCGAGCCGCCGACGTCGCCGCCGATGTTGCCCACGAACAGGTCGAGGTCCCCGTCGCCGTCGACGTCCCCGGCGGCGGCCGAGTGGGTGAACGCCGCCTGCTGCGGGATCCCGGCGGTGGCGTCGCGCAGGCGGCCTCGGGGCGTCGAGAGGATGAGCGTGTCGTGGCGGCCCGGCGGCGGCCCGTAGTTCGGCGCCTCGGGCCCGGTGTCGGGGAGGAAGACGTCCGGGCGGCCGTCGCCGTTGAAGTCCGCGACGACGAGCTGGCGGACCCACTGGTTCCGCGGCTGCCGGCCCTCGAAGATCCGCGCCGGCCGGTCGAGCAGCCGCCCCTTGCCGTCGTTGAGCAGGATCCCGATCGGGAACGTGTCCTGCGCCGCGACCGGAGGGCCGCCGAGGGCGCGGGCGACGACGACGTCGACGAGGCCGTCGCCGTTGAAGTCGGCCCGCCCGAGCGTCCCGGCCGCGACGGTGCCGTGGCCCGCCGAGATCGAGCCGGGAACCCGCGAGAGCGCGAACACCTCCAACCGTCCATACGCCGGGAGCGCCGAGGAAGAGGACGAGGACGACGGCGCGGAGACGGCGCCCGCTCCGAGGATCGTCAGGGCCGTGGCGACTCCGAACGCGAAGACGCAGGCGCGCATGCGTGCCGCCGGAACCTAGTCCCTGCTGCACCTCGCCACAAGAGAGGCGCCGCGAGGTCCGCGCCGCACATCCCAGTACGGGCCTAGCCGCCGTGCCCGAGCACGGGGTGTGGCCGGTACGGCTCCTCGAGCCGCGCCAGCTCCTCGTCGGAGAGCGAGAGCTCGGCCGCGGCCAGCGCGTCCTCCACGTGGCCGA
>DATHTC010000156.1:0-2578 GCA_035463735.1 Gaiellaceae bacterium
CGGCGCTAGGTGCGGGCGCGGCTGCGGCGCCGCTGCGGGAGCGGCCGGCCACGCGCGGCCGCAACCACCATCTCCACGACCTCCCGGAGCGGCTGCGGGATGTCGCCGGTGCCCTGGTGGTACCGCCGCCAGACCTTCCGCGGCTTCTTCGCGCGGGCGCGCACGCCCGAGACGCCCTCGAAGTCGGGGACGAGCGTGACCGTCCGGCGTCGCCCCGCCACCTGCGCGATCGCGGCGTTCAGCGCCTGCTCCGACTCGACGGGGGCCTTCCCCTCCGGTGCGTCGCGGTCGTGGAGGACGACGTACGGGATCTCGCACTCGTTGCAGATGCGGGCGAACAGCGGCATCGTCGACTTGCCGCCGCACTCGAGGATCGCGATCCGCTCGCGGTCGGGGTCGTGCCCGAGCGCCTCGAACACGAGCGGGAGGATGAGCTTCTCGGTCCGGCCCTCGACGAGGAGTGCCGCGCGCGAGATGAAGAGCTCGGCGCGCTCCGCGTCGAACTCCGCCAGCGCCCGGAAGCTCTCGGCCTCCGGCAGCGCGCGCGGCTGCACGAGCGCCGTCCCCTCGTCGGGCACGTGCCGGACCATCGCGAGCTCCTCCAACCGGTCGACCCGCAGGAACGTCGGCGAGTGCGTCGTGTACAGCACCTGATTGCCGCCGTCGGCGAGCCGGCGGAACAGCCGGTAGAGGTGCCGCTGGGCATGCGGGCCGAGGTAGAGCTCCGGCTCCTCGACCATCACCACGATTCCGTCGAGCCCCGCCTCCACGAGCGCCTCGAGCCCCTCCACGACGGCGTCGCCGCGGTTCAGCGCCTCCTCCGCGGGGCGGACGAACGCCGCCGCGGCCGCCGCGCGGTCGTCGCTCGTCGGCGCGACCACCATCGCCCCGCGGAGGCTCGCGGGCAGGAAGATCGCCGGTGGCGCCCCCTCGCGGTTGAGGTTGAGCGTCGCGGGCGGGCGCGCGTCGAGGAAGACGCGCTCGCCGCCGACCTCGGCCTCGAGGCGGATGCGGCCGTCGTTGCCGCGCGTCAAGTCCTCCGCGGTCGGGACCGGCGCCGACGCCTCGAGCAGCGCCCAGATGGCCGTGAGCACGGTCGACTTGCCGCTCGACGCCTCGCCCACGAGGGCGCACAGCGCGCGCGGCTCGAAGGACACGTCTCGTGCCGCGCGGAACCCGTGCAGGACGACGCGCTGGAGCAGCTTCGCCACTGCGGCCTGTGTACCGCGCCGAGGCCGCCGTTACGCGCGGACGGCGGGAACCGGCGCACCGAGGGGCACAGATCTGGCATCCTGTGCGGACGAGCACGTCGCTTCCGGTGGGTGAGCCGGGAGCGCTCGGTGCTTGCGCGATTTCGGGAATAGCTGGAGAGCGATTACGTTTACACGTAGGAGCGCCGAGTGGCGCGGTCGAACGAGCCCGCTCCGACCGCTGCACGCCGGCGCCAGCCGCGACACCGGAAGTGAGGTACCGACAGTTGACTGTGACTGCAACCACGATGACGATCGAACGTCTGCTCGAGCGCGCCGAGGAGCAGGGCCTGCTCCTGCGCACGGAGCTGGACGAAGTCGTCGAGCACGAGGGGCTCGCCGAGACCGAGGTGGAGGCGCTGCTCCACGACCTCGAGGAGCGCGGGATCGAGCTCGTCGACGTGGAGCCGGAGGACACGCCGGCGGAGGCGAAGGCCGCCGCCGCGGTCCCCGCCGGCTTCACGACCGACTCGCTCCAGCTCTTCCTCAACGACGCCGGCCGCTACCCGCTGCTGACGGCCGCCGAGGAGGTCGAGCTCGCCAAGCGCATCGAGCGCGGCGACCTCCAGGCGAAGAACCGGATGATCAACTCGAACCTGCGCCTCGTCGTCTCGATCGCGAAGCGCTACCAGGGCAACGGGCTGCCGCTCGGCGACCTGATTCAGGAGGGGATCATCGGCCTCATCCGCGCCGTCGAGAAGTTCGACTGGCGGAAGGGCTTCAAGTTCTCGACGTACGCGACCTGGTGGATCCGCCAGGCTGTGCAGCGGGGCATCGGCAACAAGGCCCGCGAGATCCGGATCCCGGTGCACATCCTCGAGCGCGAGACGAAGATCTCGCGCGCCGAGCGCGACCTGACCGGTGAGCTCGGCCGCTACCCGACCGACGACGAGGTCGCCGCGAAGGCGAAGCTGCCGCTCAACCAGGTGCGCGAGATCCGCGCGGCGCCGCGGATCGTCACGAGCCTCGACAAGAAGATCGGCGATGACGGCGACGGCGCCGAGCTCGGCGAGCTGTTCGCGATGCAGGCGCCGGGCCCGGACGAGGACGCGGACGCGTCGATGCGCGCCCAGGCCGTGCGCCGCGTGCTCTCGGAGCTGCCGGAGCGGGAGCGCGCCGTGATCGAGCTCCGCTTCGGGCTGAACGGCGACGGCACGCCGACCTCGCTCGAGGAGATCGGCAAGCGCCTCGGGATCACGCGCGAGCGCGTGCGGCAGATCGAGCGCGACGCGCTGATGAAGCTCGAGGCGAGCGACCTGGCGGATCTGGCCAACTCCGCCTAGCCGGAACGGGGGAACCCCATGGTTCCCCCGTTGGCCCCCTCCTTC
>DATHTC010000157.1:0-1614 GCA_035463735.1 Gaiellaceae bacterium
CCTCGAGGGCTGCGGGGTGTGCGGGTCGAACGTCCCGGTGTGGCAGGGGGTCGCAGGCGGCTACCCGCTCGCGCCGGGCGCGCCCGGCCACGAGGGCTGGGGCGTGGGCGAGGCCGTCGGGGAGGGGGTCGACGCCCTCGACGTGGGGACGCGCGTCACCGGGCTCGGCTACCGCTCGTTCGCCGCGTACGACGTCGTCGACGCCCACGCGCTCGTGCCGCTGCCGCCGGAGCTGGACGGCGTGCCGTTCCCCGGCGAGGCAGTCGGCTGCGCCGTCAACGTCTTCCGTCGCAGCCGCATCGGACGGGGCGACCGCGTCGCGATCGTCGGGGTCGGCTTCCTCGGCGCGCTCGTGCTCCAGCTCGCCGCGGCGGCGGGCGCGGACGTGGCCGCGGTCTCGCGGCGCCGGTTCGCGCTCGAGGTGGCGCGGCGCTGCGGCGCCTCCCGCACGCTGGGGCCGGACGAGGTCTCGGACGAGGAGTTCGACGTCGTCGTCGAGGCGGCGGGCGTGCAGACGACGCTCGACCTCGCGGCGCGGCTCACGCGGGTTCGCGGCACGCTCGTCGTCGCGGGATACCACCAGGACGGGCCGCGCCGGGTCGACATGCAGCTGTGGAACTGGCGCGGGCTCGACGTCGTCAACGCGCACGAGCGCGACCCGGCCGTCTACGTCGACGGCATCCGCGGGGCGGTCGCGGCGACGCTGGACGGGCGGCTCGACCCGGCTGCGCTCGTGACGCACCGCTTCCCGCTCGCCCGGCTCGGCGACGCACTCGACGCGGCCGCCGACCGTCCCGACGGGTTCCTCAAGGCGGTGGTCGAGCCATGACGAGCGCCCTCGCGACGCGGCCGCGGCTCGGCTTCGCCGGCGTCGGCTGGATCGGGCGGCACCGGCTCGACGCGATCGCCGCCAGCGGCGCGGGAACCGTCGCTGCCGTCGCCGATCCCGCCGGCGCGGACGGGCTCGAGTGTCTCGGCCGGTTCGAGGACCTGCTCGACGTCGAGCTCGACGGGGTCGTGATCGCGACGCCGAGCGCCCTCCACGCGGAGCAGGCCGTCGCGGCGCTCGAGGGGGGGCTCGCCGTCTTCTGCCAGAAGCCGCTGGGGCGGAACGCGGACGAGACCAGGCGGGTCGTGGAGGCGGCGCGGCGCGCGGACCGGCTCCTCGCGGTCGACCTCTCGTACCGGTTCACGGAGGCGGCGCGGCGGCTGCGCGACGAGCTGCCGGCGATCGGCGACGTCTACGCCGCCGAGCTCGTCTTCCACAACGCCTACGGCCCCGACAACGCGTGGTTCTCCGACCGGGACCTCGCCGGCGGCGGCTGCCTGATCGACCTCGGCATCCACCTCGTCGACCTCGCGCTCTGGGCGCTCGACTTCCCGCCTGCCGAGGTGCGCTCGTCGCGGCTGCTCTCGCCCACGGGGCTGGCGGTGGAGGAGGTGGCGCTCGCGGAGCTCGACCTCGGCGGCGTCGCCACCCGGCTCGCGTGCTCGTGGCGCCTTCCGGCGGGGCGGGAGTGCGTGATCGAGGCGTCGTTCTACGGCACGGACGGCGGCGTCTCGCTCCACAACGTCGGCGGCTCGTTCTACGACCTCCGCGCCGAGCGGCGACGC
>DATHTC010000158.1:0-9432 GCA_035463735.1 Gaiellaceae bacterium
CTCGTGATGGGGGAAGATCAGGTCCTCGCCGCCGCCGTGGAGATCGAACGGCTGGCCGAGATACTTCGTGCTCATCACCGAGCACTCGATGTGCCAGCCGGGACGGCCGCGTCCCCACGGGGAGGGCCACGCGGGCTCGCCTACGAGTCGCGCGGCGACGTCTACTTCCGGGTCGCACGCTTCCCGGAGTACGGCAGGCTCTCGGGAGCTCGGCTGGACGAGATGGTCGCGCAGGAGCCGAGCGACCTGAAGGAGGACCCGCGGGACTTCGCGCTCTGGAAGGCGAACAAGCCGGGGGAGGACACCGCCTGGGCCGCCCCCTGGGGCCGCGGCCGTCCCGGCTGGCACATCGAGTGCTCGGTGATGGCGGAGGAGCTGCTAGGCCCGGCGTTCGAGATCCACGGCGGCGGCCTCGACCTCCGCTTCCCGCACCACGAGAACGAGCTGGCGCAGTCGCGCGCGCTCGGGCACGAGTTCGCGCGGCTGTGGATGCACAACGGGATGCTGCGCTTCGTCGGCGAGAAGATGTCGAAGTCGCTCGGAAACGTCACCACGCTGCGCGATGCGATCGACGAATGGGGCCGGGAGACGCTGTTGCTCTTCTTCATGACCGCGCACTGGCGGAAGCCCATCGACTTCTCGGAGGAGACCGTCGCCCAGGCGCGGGCGCGGGCGGACGGCTTCCGCGAGGTGTTCCGGAACCCCTCCCAGCCGGCGCCGGGCGGCGCGTGGGACCGGTTCGCGGCCGCGCTCGAGGACGACTTCGACACGCCGGCGGCGCTGGCGGTGCTGCACGAGTGGCGCGACCACGAGCTGCTGCGGCGCGCGCTCGGGATCTTCGGGCTGGGGTCGCTGGGCGAGGAGGAGGCGGCGCCGGCCGACATCGTGGCGCGCGCGGAGGCGAGGGAGCGCGCGCGGGCGGAGCGGGACTTCGCCGCCGCGGACCGGCTTCGCGACGAGATCGCCGCGGCGGGCTGGGAGGTCCGCGACGAGCCCGGCGGCTTCAGGCTCGTCCGGGCCGCGTGACGCGCGACCAGGTCTACGGCCGCCGCGCGGTGCGGGAGCTCCTGCGCGGCCGACGCGAGGCACTCGAGCTCTGGGCGACGGAGCGCGCCGTCGCGGCGGAGCCGTGGCTGCGGGAGGGCGTGCCGGTCCGCGTGCAGGTGAAGCCGGAGCGGGAGCTGACGGACGCCGCGGCCACGCGCGACCACCAGGGCGTGCTCGCCTGGGCCGAGCCGTACCGCTACGCAGACGCGTGGGAGCTGGCGGCCGGGGAGCGGCCGTTGCTCGCCTGCCTCGACCAGGTCTCCGACCCGCGCAACCTCGGCGCGGTCGCCCGCAGCGCCGAGGGAGCGGGTGCGACGGGGATCGTCGTTCCCGCGCACGGGTCGGCGACGGTCACGCCTGCGGTGTGCCGCTCCTCAGCAGGCGCGGTCGAGCACCTGCCGGTCGCGGTCGTCACCAACCTCGCGCGTTACCTGGGCGAGGTGAAGCGCGACGACCTGTGGGTCTACGCGGCGGACGCCGGCGAGGAGGCGACGCCGATGTGGCGGGCCGACCTCTCGGGCGGCGTCGCCCTCGTCCTCGGCGCGGAGGGGCGCGGGCTGCGGCCGCTCGTGCGCCGGACCTGCGACGCGGCCGTCTCGATCCCTCTACGCGGCCGCGTGGAGTCGCTGAACGTCAGCGTCGCCGCCGCGCTGCTGCTCTACGAGGCGAGACGACAGAGGGATGGCTGAGCCGACGCTGTACCTGTTCGACGGCTGGAACCTGCTCAACGCGGGTGGCTACCGGAACCCCGCCGAGCTGCGCGACGCGCTCGCGAGCTTCGTCGCCCTCCGCGGCGCACGCGGGGTGCTCGTGCTCGACGGGACGGGGCGCGACGAGGCCTTCGGGCCGCTCGAGGTTCGCTGGGCCGCGAACGCAGACGCGCTGCTGGAGCGCCTCGCCGCCGAGTCCCGGGACCGGGAGCACGTGTGCGTCGTCTCCTCCGACGCGGCGATCCGCGGCACCACCGGGCAGGAGGTGCGAACGATGAGCTCCCGGCTCTTCCTCGCCGACCTCGAGGCGGCCGCCCACCGGGAGGACGCGCCCGCCGGCCTCGGTGACAGGCTCGACCCGGAGACGCGCGCGCGGCTCGAGCGCCTCCGCCGCGGGCAGTAGGCGCGGAGCGAACAGGTGTTCGTATAACGTTGGGTCCCGTGCAAATGGACTTGTAATCTGTTGGACCGCTTGCTAGCTTCTCCTCAACCTCAGGGTGAGACTCCACCTCCGGGCGGGCCGGAACGGGAACGGAGAATCGCCGCAAACACCGGGAGAAGCCGCGATGAGCGCACGTCCTGCCACCGCCCTCCAGGCGGCTCAGAAGGCTCAACGAGAGCTTGAGGATCTGCAGCTGGTCCTCCGCGCGCGCAACGGCAGCGGGGCCGCCATGGACGCGCTCATGCGCCGCTACACGGGCTTCGTCCGGCTGAAGGCGAGCTCGTACTTCCTCGCCGGCGGCGACGGCGACGACCTGATCCAGGAGGGGCTGATCGGGCTCTACAAGGCGGTGCGCGACTTCCGGCCCGACAAGGAGACGTCCTTCCGCAGCTTCGCGGAGCTCTGCGTCACGCGCCAGATCATCACCGCGATCAAGACGGCGACCCGCTACAAGCACGCGCCGCTGAACACCTACGTCTCGTTCAGCCACACCCCCGCGGGGCAGGACGGGGACGGCGAGTGCACGCTCGGTGACGCGCTTCCGGGCCCTGCCGTCGACGAGCCGCCGGTGGTCGTGATCTCGTCGGAGGAGCTGCAGTCGCTCGTCTTCACGCTGGGAGCCGGGCTGTCCCGGCTCGAGTCGGACGCGCTGCGCCTCTACCTCGAGGGCCGCTCGTACGAGGAGATGGCGGAGGAGCTCGGCTGCGACTGCAAGACGATCGATAACGCGCTCCAGCGCGTGAAGCGGAAGATCATCCAGCACCAGCGCGCCCGCGAGGTGCCTGCGTAACTCCGGCAAGCGCGGACGCGGACGCGTAGCGGACGCGCGGCTGCGCGCCAGAACGCAGGTCGTCCCGCGTGCACTGCAGGGTCCGAGTCGGCCGCCCCGGATACGATCGGCGTGCGCCGGAGTAGCTCAGCTGGTAGAGCGACGCATTTGTAATGCGTGCGGCGCGGGTTCGAGTCCCGCCTCCGGCTCCTCCCTCGTCCCGCGCGACCCGCAGGCGTCGGCGACGCTGATCCGCGAGTCCTCGGATGCCGCCGGTCGCGGCCGCGGCGAGGGTCCGCCCGAAAGGAGGGTCTGAATGACGAGCTTCCTCCGCCGGCTGTTTGCCGGAGAAACGGCGCATCGCGAGGTCGAGGACGAGGTCGAGCGCGAGCTGCTCGAGGGCCGCGTCGACGACTACAAGGAGGACGTCTTCGTCGCCGAGGGCGACGGCGAGGTCTTCCCGTCGCTGTCGGAGACGACGCCGGGCAGGCTGTACGGGGAGTTCGAGGCCGACTCGGAGCCGCCTCCGGACCGCGCCCCCTGAGGGAGGGGTCGGGGCTCCGTCAGCGGTTCCGCTGCGAGCGCATCCGCGCACGCCGTGGTGCGGCCACGTGCAGCACCGTGACGGACACCGCGCGCGTACCCTCTCCGTCCGGCTCGAGCTCGAACGACACCGGCGTCCCGGCGCAGCGTCCCACCGGGACGTGACCAGGCGCGAACCCGCTCGCGTGCACGGGCACCCGCTCGCCGCCCTCGGCCTGGATCAGCCCGTATTCCTTCTCCTCGTTGAACCACAGCAGCTCCCCGCGCATCTGCGTCCTGCCTTCGGTCGGGGGCGTGCCGAGTGCTCGCTCCGGTCCCTCGAGGCTAGCATCGCGGGACGACCGATCCGACGCGGCGGCCCGCGTGCTCGTCCCAGGCGTACCATGGACGGGTGCTCAACGGCGCGTCCCCGTGACTGCGAGCGCCGTCCCCGCCGCGGCGACCATCCGCGCCGCCGGGCGGGTCGAGACCGCCGTCGCGCGGGCGAGCCTCGCCGTCGTCGCCCTCCACGTCGTCGACGACAACTTCCTCCAGCCGCAGCCGGGCACGTCCGCCGCGGACCACCTCGTGAGCGGGCTCGTGCCGCTCGGCGCGGTGATCGCCTCGCTCGTGGGCTACCCGTCGCTCCGGGCCGGCCTTCGAGCCACGCTCGCGCTCGCGCTCGGAGTCCTCTCGATCGTCGGCGGCGCCGGGGAGGCCGGCTACTACGCCCGGGAGGTCGGCCTCTCCGGCGACGACTACACGGGACTGCTGATGATCCCGGCCGGCATCGCCCTCGTCTCGCTGGGGGCGCTCACGCTCTGGCGGACGAGGAAGACGGACGACAGGCTGCGGCGCCGCTCCCTCCGCCGCCTCGGCCTCGCGCTCGCGGCGATCGTCGTGCTGGCCGTCGTGATCTTCCCGATCGCGCAGTCCTACGTGATCACCCACGCCGCGCGGGCGGTCGTCCCCGAGCCGCGCCTCGGCGCTGCGCACGAGGACGTGACGCTCACGACGAGCGACGGCCTCGAGCTGTCGGGGTGGTACGTCCCGTCTCGCAACGGCGCTGCCGTGATCGCCTTCCCCGGCCGGTCCGGCCCGCAGCGGCAGGCTCGGATGCTCGTCGGCCACGGGTACGGGGTGCTGCTGTTCGACCGGCGCGGGGAGGGCGAGAGCGAGGGAGACCCGAACACGCTCGGCTGGGGCCTCGTCCGCGACCTGGAGGCGGCGCTCGCCTTCCTCGAGCGCCGCGCCGACGTCGAGCCGGGCCGGATCGGCGGCATCGGCCTCTCCGTCGGCGGGGAGCTGCTGCTCGAGGCGGCGGCCGAGGACGAGCGGCTCGCGGCCGTCGTCTCCGAGGGCGCCGGGATCCGCTCGGCCCGCGAGGCGGCGCTGGCGCCGGGTGTCCAGCGGGTGATCGCCCTGCCGATCTGGACGACGACGACCGTCGCGACGGCCGTGTTCTCGAACCACCTGCCGCCGCCGAGCCTGCAGGACGTCGTCGCGCGAATCGCGCCGCGGCCGGTCTTCCTCATCTACGCCGGCAACGGCCAGGGCGGCGAGGAGCTCAGCGCCGACTACTTCGAGGCCGCCGGCGAGCCGAAGACGCTCTGGGAGATCCCCGAGGCGGGCCACACCGGCGGCATCGAAGCGCGGCCGGCGGAGTACGAGCGGCGCGTGACGACCTTCTTCGACCGGGCGCTCCTCGGCGAGGGCTCTTGACCATCCTCTTGCCGAGACGTCGTCCGGGGACGCGACCGGGGGAGAACGCGCGAAGGCCCCGGCGGCCCGGGGCCTTCGCTTCTCTCCGGGGAGTGACCTAGGCGGGCACGGGCTCGGCGTCGGCTTCCGGCGCCCGCTCGTGCTCGAGCCGGGGGAGCCACTCGAGCCAGCGCGGCAGGTACCAGTTCCAGTCGCCGAGCAGCTTCATCGCCGCCGGGAGCAGCACCGCCCGCACGATCGTGGCGTCGATCAGGATCGCGGCCGCGAGCCCGAACCCGACCTGCTTCATGTCGATGGTCGAGAGCGTCACGAAGATCGCGAACACGAACACCATCACGGTGGCCGCGGCGGTCACGACGCCCGCCGTCGTCTTGATCCCGTGGGCGACCGCGTCCTCGGTCGCCATGCCGCGGTCGTATGCCTCGCGCACGCGGCTGAGGATGAAGACGTGGTAGTCCATCGAGAGGCCGAACAGGATCACGAACATGAACAGCGGCAGCCACGCCGTGATCGCGCCCGTGGAGTCGAAGCCGAGCAGGCTCTCGCCCCAGCCCCACTGGAAGACCGCGACGAGGAGCCCGTAGGCGGCGCCGACCGACAGCAGGTTGAGGACGATCGCCTTCGCCGCGATCACCACGGAGCGGAACGCGACGAGCAGCAGCGCGAACGCGAGCAGCAGCACGAACGCGATCACGATCGGCATCCGCTCGCCCATCAGGTCGTTGAAGTCGCGGGACACGGCGGTCTCGCCGGTCACCGCGGCCTCGACGCCGCGCACGCTTCCGACCGTGGCCGGGATCACGTCGTCGCGGAGCGCGTCCAGCGCCCGGAACGAGGTGTCGTCGGTGCCGGACCCCGCGAGCGGGACGGACACGATCGCGACCTGGCGGTTGGGGCTCACCTGCACGTCGATCGGGTCGGACATGAGGCCGGTCGCGAGCGCCTGCGTCCGGAGGTCGGCGAGCGCCTCGCGCACCTGCGGGGCGGTCACGTCCCGCGCCTCGATCGCGACCACGGCGGGGAGCGGGCCGCCGGGGAACTCGGCCTGGATGCGGTCGTACGTCTGCATGATCTCCAGCGAGCGCGGGAGGTCGTTGACGCCGGTGAGCTCCGTCTTCATCCCGAGCACCGGTAGCGCCAGCACGGCGAGCAGCCCCGCCGAGGCGACCGCCGACACGAGCGGCCGCGCGAGCACGCGGTCGAGGATCGCGCCCCACACGCGGGACTCGCTCGCGGCGTGCCGCCGGCGGCCGAGGAAGGGGATGCGGCCCTTCTCGACCCGGTCGCCGAGCTTCGACAGCGTCGCCGGCAGCACCGTCAGCGAGCCGGCGATCGCGATCGCGACCACGAGGATCGTGCCGATCCCGATCGACGTCCAGATCGGGCTGCCGCCGAGGAACATCCCGGCGAGCGCGGCCATCACGGTGAGGCCGGAGATGAGCACCGCGCGGCCCGACGTCGCCGCGGCCGCCTCGAGCGCCGCCTCGGCGCCCTTGCCGGCCGCCCGCTCCTCGCGCTCGCGCTTGAGGTAGAAGAGCGAGTAGTCGACGGCGACGGCGAGGCCGATCAGCAGGATCACGGAGTTCGCGGCCTCGTCCATGGCGAAGAGCTGGCTCGGGATCGACAGCAGCCCGATCGCCGCGAACACGGCCGTCAGGCCGAGCAGCATCGGGATCCCGGCGGCAACGAGCGCGCCGAAGACGACGATGAGGATGCCGAGCGTGATCGGCAGCGCCGTGTACTCGGCCCGCTTGAAGTCCTCGCCCACGGTCTCGTCGAGCGCCCTGGTCGCGCTGGCGGCGCCGAACTGCTCCACCCGGAACTCCGGGTGCGACGCCTGCACGCCGGCGACGGCCTCGAGCACCGGCTCGACGAGCTCCGTCGAGCGCTCGTCGGTGTCGTCCAGCTCGAACTGGACGAGCGCCGCGTGGCGGTCCTGCGAGACGAGGTTCTCGCCGTTCGGCCCGAGCGGCGAGCGGACGTTGGAGACGCCCTCCTGCGCCGACACCGCGGCGACGACGTCGCGGACGACGGCGCGGAACGCGGGCTGACCGGCGGTGGCCGACGAGCTCTCGACGAAGACGCTCTCGTCCGCGGTGTCGCGGAACGCGCCGTTGTCGATCAGCTCCTGGGCGCGGCCTGACTCGCGGATGCCGAGCTCGTCCTGGTCGAGCTTCTTCATCCCGACCGCCCCGCCGATCACGGCGGCGGCGATCACGAACGCGAGCCAGCCGAAGATCGCCGTCTTCCGGTGGCGCGCGCTCCAGCGGCCCATGCGGGCCGCGATGTTGTTCGAGCGATTCAGGGGAGTCATGACGGTCGGATCTCCTTCTGGTTCGAGGTGACCCGAGCTTCGCGCCCGCCGTGGCGCGCCGCGATGCGGCGGGCTGGCGTCTGCGGGTGCGGGCACCCGCAACCGCCGGGGAGGGCGAGCACGCCGTCCTCCGGCGGCGCTCCTCCCGCAGGGGAGGCCGGAACCCCGCTAGGAGCGAAGGTACGTGAGCACTGCGAGCACCCGGCGGTGATCCTCCGACGACGCCGGCAGCCGCAGCTTCTGGAAGATGCTCGTCACGTGCTTCTCCACCGCGCGCGGCGTGATGAACAGGCGCTCGGAGATCGCCTGGTTCGAGCGGCCCTCCGCCATCAGCTCCAGCACCTCGCGCTCACGCGGGGAGAGGTCCTCGAGCGGGTCCTCGCGCCGCCGCCGTCCGACGAGCTGGCTCACCACGGTCGGGTCGAGCGCCGAGCCCCCCTCGCCGACGCGCCGCACCGCCGCCGCGAACTCCTCGACGTCGGAGACGCGGTCCTTGAGCAGATAGCCGACGCCCTCGGCCGACTCCGAGAGGAGCTCCATCGCGTACGCGGGCTCGACGTACTGCGAGAGCACGAGCACGCCCGTGGTGGGGAACCGCTCGCGGATCTCCTTCGCCGCGCGCAGGCCCTCGTCGGTATGGGTCGGCGGCATGCGGATGTCGACGATCGCGACGTCGGGCTTGTGCATCGCCACGTGCCGCAGCACGTCCTCGCGCGTCCCCGACTGCGCAGCCACCTCGAACCCCGCCTCCTCGAGCAGGCGGACGATGCCCTCGCGCAGGAGGACCGAGTCGTCCGCGATCACGATCTTCATCCGCGCCTCCGCCGTGACGGCGTCGCGCGGCGGCGGGAAGTCCGCGTCACCGAGCTGGAACAGTCGCTCGGGCTGCGGCAGGTCCCGGAGCCGGAAGGTTCCGAGCTCTCGGAGCGGTGCATCCTGCAGGAGGTTAACGGTCGGCTCGGAAAGGATCACCTGCCCGCCGTGGCCCGCGTCGGCGATCCGGTGGGCGCGATGAACCTCGATGCCGACGTAGCCGTCCTCGGCCACCATCGGCATGCCCGTGTGGAGGCCGACGCGGATACGGACGCGCGCCTCGTCGGGCCACGCTTCCTCGCCGATCCGCCGCTGCGCCGCCACCGCCGCGCGCAGCGCGCCCTCGGCGTCGTCGAAGGCGGCGAACAGCTGGTCGCCGTGCGCGTCGACCACGGAGCCGCCCTCCGTCGCGACCGTGTCGCGCAGGACCGTGCGGATCCGGCCGAGGACGTCCCCCCACGAGGGGCCGAGGACGTGCGCGAGCCGCGTCGAGCCCTCGACGTCGGCGCAGAGGAAGGTGACGTTGCCGTTCGGGAGCGAGCTCACGCCACGAACCGTACCCCTCGGCCCGTCACGAGAGCGGGATGTCCGCACGCACGAGCGTCCCCGCGCCGTGCGGGCTCTCGACGGTCAACGTCCCCGCGAGCGCGGAGATCCGGTCGGCGAGGCCGCGGAGCCCCGACCCGGCACCTGCCTCGGCGCCGCCGACGCCGTCGTCGCGCACCTCCACGAGCACACGCCCGTCGTCGCGCGCGACCCGCACCGTCGCCTCGCGCGCCCGTGCGTACTTCGCCACGTTCGCGAGCGCCTCGGAGACGACGAAGTACGCGGCCGCCTCGACGGGCTCCGGGAGCCGCTCCGCCGGCGCCTCCACCGTCACCGGCAGCGGCGCCCGGGCGGCGAGCGTCTCGAGCGCCGGGCCGAGGCCACGCTCCGTGAGCACGGCCGGGTGGATGCCGCGCGCGAGCTCGCGGAGCTCCTCGAGCGCGGTCGCGAGCTCGTCGCGTGCCGCCCCCAGCACCTCGTCCGCGCCCTCGGGGTCCTTCGCGAGCTTCGCCTGCGCGAGGCGGAGCGCGAGCGAGAGCGACACGAG
>DATHTC010000159.1:0-5411 GCA_035463735.1 Gaiellaceae bacterium
GTCTACACCTATCCCGACACGACGCTGATGAGCGCGTACAACCTGATCTCGTCGGTGGGCTCGTACGTGATGGGGCTCGGGATCCTCGTCTTCTTCGTCAACGTACTCCTGACCCGGCGCCGCGCGCGGCGCGTCGGCAACGACCCCTGGCTCGCCGACACGCTCGAGTGGTACACGACCTCACCGCCGCCGCCGTGGAACTTCGACCGCGTCCCCTACGTGACGAGCGCGCGACCGCTGCGGGACCTGCGTCGGCGCCTCGCGGAGGGGACGTGAGCCCGGCTCCGGGCCCGTGGCTCCGCCTGTGCGCGGTCGGCGCGGCCGCCGCCACCGGCGTCGCCGTCGTCAGCGGGCCGCTCGGCCTCACCCACCGGGCGCTCGTCGGGATCGCGCTGCCGTTGCTCGCCGCCGTCGCGATCGCCGCGTGGCAGAGCTATCCGCGCCTGCGTCTCGCCTCGTCGGCGGCCGTCGCCGCCTTCGCGGGGGCGAGCCTGACCTGGTGGGCCGCACCGGTGCACGTCGCGCTCGCCGCCGTCGCCTTCGCCGCCGCGGTGGTGGCGGCGGTGCTCTCGTTCAGGGGGGCGCCCGTCCCCGGCGGCCCCCGGCGCGACTACGTCACGCTGACGAAGCCGCGCATCATGTCGCTGCTGCTCGTCACCGGCGCGGGAGGGATGTTCGTCGGCGCCCAGGGCGTGCCGCCGCTCGGCGACCTGGCCGTGATGCTGCTCGGGCTCGCGCTGGCATGCGGCGGCGCGAGCGCGCTCAACCACCTCCTCGACGCGGACATCGACCGGCTGATGGGGAAGCGGACGGAGCGGCGCCCGGTCGCGGCGGGGCGCGTTCCGCCGGCACGCGCGCTCGAGTTCGGGCTCGCGCTCTCGGCGGCGTCGTTCGTGCTGCTCGAGTCGCTCGCGAACGTCCTCACCGCGGTCCTGGCGCTCGTCGGGAACCTCTTCTACGTGCTCGTCTACACGCGCTGGCTGAAACGCTCGACGGCGCAGAACATCGTCATCGGCGGCGCGGCGGGCGCCGTGCCGCCGCTCGTCGGGTACGCGGCCGCCACCGGCTCGCTCGCGCTGCCGGCGCTGTGGCTCTTCCTCGTCGTCTTCCTCTGGACGCCGCCGCACTTCTGGGCGCTCGCGCTGCTGATCAAGGACAACTACGCGGCGGCACGCGTGCCGATGCTGCCGGTCGTGCGCGGCGACCGCGAGACGGCGCGTCAGATCGTGCTCTACTCGGTCGTGCTCGTCGCGTTCACGCTGGCCGTGACGCCGTGGCTCGGGCCGCTCTACGGCGTGACCGCCGCCGCCCTCGGCGGCGCGTTCCTCTGGCTCGCATGGCGGCTCCGGCGCGACCTCTCGCGCCGCCGCGCCGCCCTCCTCTTCCACTACTCGCTCCTCTACCTCGCGCTGCTGTTCGCGGCCGCGGCGATCGACCCGGTGGTGCTCTAGTGGCCGACGAGATGCTCAACGACCCGACCACGAACCCGGAGCTCGCGGCACGGAACGCGCTCTGGGGCTGGTCGCTGTTCGCGCTCTTCTGGGTGCTCTTCGCCGGCACGGTGGTCGTCGCGCTGATCTACCTCGCGGTCGCGGACTAGCCTCCGAGCGTGGACGGGATCTTCCTCGCGCGGCCGGAGCCGGCCGCGGCCGGGATCCCGCTCGCGGTCAAGGACCTGTTCGACACCGCCGGGCTCGTCACCACCTACGGCTCGGCGATCTTCGCGACGCACGTGCCGCGCGAGACGGCGGCGGCGGTGCGGCGCCTGGAGGCAGCCGGCTACGCCGTCGTCGGCAAGGCGAACCTGCACGAGTTCGCCTACGGGACGACGTCCGAGAACCCGCACTACGGCGTCGTCCCCAACCCGCGCGCGCCCGGACGGGTCGCGGGCGGGTCGAGCGGCGGCTCGGCGGCCGCGCTCGCGGCCGGCCTCGCGGACGCGGCCCTCGGCACCGACTCGGGCGGCTCGATCCGGATCCCCGCGGCGTGCTGCGGCGTCGTCGGCTTCAAGCCCTCGTACGGCCTCGTCCCGCTCGACGGCTGCTTCCCGCTGGCGCCGTCGTTCGACCACGCGGGCCCGCTCGCCCGCGACGTCGCCGGCTGCGAGGCGATGCTCGCCGCGCTCGTCCCGGGGTGGGAGCCGCGGCCGCTCGCGTCCCTCGAGGAGGTGCGCGTCGGCGTCGCCTGGCTCGAGAGCGCCGACCCGCTCGTGCAGGCCCGCGTCGAGGAGGTGGCCGGGCTGTTCCCGCGCCGGGCCGCGGTCGACCTGTCGCGCGCGGAGGCCACGTACCCGGCGTTCATGCGGGAGGTGGCGGACGTCCACCGCGAGCTCTTCGCGGAAGCGTCGGACCTGTACGGCGAGGACGTGCGCATCAAGGTCGAGCGCTGCCTGCGGGTCTCGGACGGGGAGGCATCCGCCGCGGAACGCGAGCGCGACCACCTCCGCGAGCGGACGGCGCAGACGCTCGACGAGGTCGATCTGCTGCTGACGCCGACGCTCCCGATCGTGGCGCCCCCGGTCGGCGCGGGCGGGGTCGGCGACCTCGACGTCCGGGAGCGCCTGATCGAGAACACGTACGTCTTCGACGCCACGGGAACGCCGGCGCTGGCGCTGCCGTGCGGCCCCGCCGAGGACGGCCTCCCGGCGTCCGTCCAGCTCGCCGGGCGGGACGACGCGCTCGTGCTCGCGGCCGGCCGCCTGCTCGAGTCGGCGATCGCGCGAGCCGCCGCGTCGAGGGCCTGACCCTCCCTCGTTCGAGGGACGCTCGCCGCCAGGGCGGTGCCGATCCACCTCACGGATGCGCGCCCTCCCCCTCGCACTCGCGTGCCTGCTCGCCCTGCTCGTGGCGGCGCCCGGGCAAGCCCGTCCCGCCGCTCCCACCGGCCTGCACGGCTTCCTGCTCCGCGCCGACGAGCCGCGACGGACGACGTTCCCGCGGACGCCGGCGTTTGCCTGGAACCCCGTGCGCGGGGCGCTCCGCTACGAGCTTCAGCTCTCGACCTCGAGCCTCTTCCGCGAGAGCGGGCTCGTGTACGCGGCGCGCGTGGTGACGACGCCCGCGGCGGCCGTTCCCGTCGCGCTGCCGTGGACGACCGGGAGCCCGCACTCGCTGTACGCGCGCGTTCGGGCCGTCGGGTCGAGCTGGGTGACGCCGTGGAGCCGTCCGTACGGGTTCAGCCTCCGCTGGGGGTCGCTGCCCGAGCCGGTAGAGGCGCCCCCCGGCCTGCTTCGCTGGACGACCGTCGAGGGAGCGACCGGCTACACGGTCTGGTACCTCTTCCCCGACGGGACGAGCAAGCAGATCGCCGTCCACACGAACGTGATCGACCAGCGCGAGTGGTACACGTTCCACCCGGAGGCGACGTACGCGGGCGAGGTGCGGTGGCGCGTGCGGGCCGTCCGGCGCGTGTACGGCGAGCGCGCGAACGGGCTGCCGGCCGTCGCGTACGGCCCGTGGAGCCCCGTCTACACGACGCGCAACCCCGCGTTGGGAAGCGGTCCGACGATGCTCGTCGGCACCGTCTCCGACGCGGTCTCGACCGCGGCCTCGGCTGAGGCGCACCGGCTCATGCCGGCGTTCGCGTTCTCCGGCAACGCCTCCCTCTTCGGCCGGACCGCCGAGCTGTTCCGCGTGTACGTGTTCACCGACCGCGACTGCGTCAACGCCGTCTTCCGCGGCGCGATCGTCGGCTCTCCCGCCTATGCCCCGCGCCCGTTCGGCCCCCTCGCGCTCCCGGCGACGGACGCCGGGATCGCGGCCGCGCGACGCGCCTTCCTCCCCGACGGCAAGGAGCCGCTCAGCTCGACGCACGACCTGGAGCCGGTCGAGACGACGGAGCAGCAGCCGAGTGCCACGCCGTTCGCGCCCGGGAGGCAGACCGCCGACCCGACGGTCGGCGCGGCCGCGCCGGCGAGGACGACGGCGCCGGCCTCCGGAAACGTCGGCGCTCCCGTCGACCTGTGGGACACGGACTGGCCCCGCGGCCGCTACTGGTGGACGGTCGTCCCGGTCGCCTCCGTGTCGTCGGTCGCCGGGACCGTCGAGTACCGCGACCTCGAGCTCGCGGAGGAAGCGTGCGCCGCGGGGCGTGTCCTCGCGTTCGGGAAGACGAGCGAGCCGGTGGTGACCGCGGCGTCGGCGCCGTACGCGTCCGGGCTCTCCCCGAAGGGACGTCTCGTCTCGGCCGTCTCGCCGTCGTCCTCCTTCTACGGCGCACCCCTCGTCGCGTGGGCGCCGGCGCTCGGCGCGAGCTCGTACGAGGTGCAGTGGAGCCGGACGCGGTATCCGTTCCGGGCCGCCGCGCCGTCGCTCGTGACCGCCTCCACGGCGGTCACGCTGCCGCTCCGGCCCGGCACCTGGTACTACCGCGTGCGCGGGATCAACCCCTCCGCACCGACGGCCGCGCAGCCGATGTCGTGGTCGGACCCGGTGCGCGTGCGGATCGCGCGGCCGACGTTCCGGATCGTCGGCGAGCGCGGGCGCTAGCCGGCCGCGGCGGCGGCGCGCACGGCGCCCTCGTACACCGGGTCGCGCCCGAACACGTCGAGCTCGTCCGAGAGCAGGTCGCTGGGAGCTCGCTCGTCCCCGGCGGGCAGCGTGTCGGCACGCTCGACCTCGACGTCGACCCCGGCGCGGGAACGGAGCCAGCCTGCCACGAGCGCCGTCTCCGCGGGCGGCCCGACCAGGCGGTCCGGGAGCTCAGGGTAGGCGCGGGCGAGCGCGCGCCGCCAGGGCAGCGTCCGCCGCCAGGCGATGTCCGAGACGACGAGCCGCTCGAAGAGCTCCTCGAGCTCGCGGTAGGCGCCCGGCACGTCGGGCCACTCCGACGAGTCGACGACGAGACGGTCGACGACCTCGGCCATCTGCCCGAAGACGTCCGAGGCGAAGTCCGGCCGGCCGCGCCACCGCAGGAAGACCGGGAGATCGGGCAGCAGGAGCGGCACGACGATGCTCGCCGGCGCCTCTGCTCGGATCCCCCGGAGCCTGAGCTCGACCACCTCGCTGCACAGGTGCTGCTCGAGCCCCGCCACGTCGTAACACTCGAGGAGAACACGGGCCTGGACCTCGTCGCCGCCCTCCGGCCGCGGAAAGAGGAGCAGCGTCCGGGAGGGGTGCCGCTCGCCGAGACCGGCCAGCGTCTCCGTCGCCGCTTCCTGCCACTCGGGAGGCACCCAGGCGATGTGCGTCAGGACGCTCGTGCGCAGGTCCGGCTCGCCCACGTGCGCGTGCCCGTAGCGGAGGTCGACGAGCGCGGCCTCGATCTCGGCGACCGAGGCGCAGTCGTCGGTCCACTCCTCGACGTGGGCTACCGGTGCCATTCGACGAGCTCCTGCGCGGCGTTCGGCCCCCACGTCCCCGCCGGGTAGTTCGGGAAGGACGGCCGGTCCCGCCGCCAGAGCCCGACGATCG
>DATHTC010000160.1:0-2983 GCA_035463735.1 Gaiellaceae bacterium
GAACTGAAAGACGAAGCCGAGCTTGTCGCGGCGCAGCTTGGTCAGGGCGCCGTCGTCGAGCGCGGTGATCTCCTCGCCATCGAGGCTGACGGTGCCGGAGGTGGGCCTGTCGAGGCCGGCGAGGATGTGCATCAGCGTCGACTTGCCGGACCCGGACGGGCCCATGACGGCGGTGAGCTTGCCGCGGGCGACGTCGAGCGAGACGCCGCGGAGCGCGTCCACCGCGGCGTCGCCGCTGCCGTAGCGGCGCGTGAGATTCGACGCCTCGACCACCGGGCGCGACGCGACGTCGGCCGCGATGCCCTCGGCGGGGACGGCGATGGAAGCAGCGGTCATCTCGGTGATCTCCTTCGTGGCTGGGTGGTGCGGCCCATGGTCGACCCGGGCGCCCTCGTCCGCGTCGTCCGGGGGGACGAACGCGGTTCGTCAGCGCGGATGACCTCCTTCCCGCCCGCTTGGAGTACCGTGAGGGCCATGACAGCGCTCGCGTCGCTCGCCCGCCGCTACGCGGTCGACGCGCTCGCGCTCGCCCTGCTCGTCGCCATCGTGGTCGAGATCTGGGGCGCGCCGCTCGACGGCTCGAAGACGACGCTCGTCGCCTGCGGCGCGGCCGCCACGCTCCCGCTGCTGCTCCGCCGCCGGGCGCCGCTCGCCGCGCCGCTCGCCGTGTTCGCCGCGCTCGCGGTCACGTCGCTGCTGGAGCCGCTGGGCCTCTACGACTCGACGTTCTTCTTCTTCGGCGCCCTGCTCGCGGCCTGGGTCGTCGGCGAGGGCAACGCGGGCCGCAACGCGCTCATCGGCCTGCTCGCGGCCGAGGCCACGGTCGTCCTCGTCACGAGGCGGTTCCCCGACGAGGGTGTCGGCGACTACGTCTGGGTCTCGCTGTTCTTCGCCGCGGCGTGGCTCGCCGGCTTCACCGTCGGCCACCGCGCCCGCCAGGCGCGGGCGGCGGAGGACCGCCTCGCGCTCGCGGAGGCGCATCGGCGGGCCGAGGCCGAGCTGGCGGTCGCCGACGAGCGCGCTCGGATCGCGCGGGAGCTGCACGACGTCGTGGCGCACTCGATCTCGGTCATGACCGTGCAGGCCGGGGGCGTCCGACGCCTGCTCCGCGAGGACCAGGTGCGCGAGCGCGAGGCGCTGCACGCGATCGAGGAGACCGGGCGCGAGGCGCTGACGGAGATGCGCCGCCTGCTCGGGATCCTCCGCGGGGCGAATCAGCAGGCCGACCTCGCGCCCCAGCCGGGCCTCGGGCGGCTCGAGGCCCTCGCGCAGCAGGCGCGCGACGCCGGGCTGCCGGTCGAGCTGTCGGTCGAGGGCGAGCCGTACCCGGTGCCGCCGGGGCTCGACCTGTCGGCGTACCGCGTCGTGCAGGAGGCGCTCACGAACGCGATCAAGCACGCGGGGCCGGCGCGCGCGTCGGTGGTCGTGCGGTACGAGCCGGGTGCAATCGAGCTCGAGGTCGCGAACGACGGCGGCGGCGACGCGCACGGCGACGGTGCGCGCCAGGGGCTCGCGGGCATGAGGGAGCGCGTCGCGTTCTACGGCGGAACGTTCGAGGCCGGCGCCGTCGACGGCGGCCGCGGCTACGCCGTCCGCGCCCGCATCCCGGTGACCGGGCAGGAGCGCGAGTGGCGATCCGCCTCCTGATCGCCGACGACCAGGCGCTCGTGCGCGCAGGGTTCCGGATGATTCTCGACGCCGAGCCCGACCTGGAGATCGTCGCGGAGGCCGCCGACGGCGTCGAGGCGCTCGAGGCCGTCGACCGCTACACGATCGACGTGGCGCTCATGGACATCCGCATGCCGAACCTCGACGGGATCGAGGCGACGCGGCGGCTCGTTGCCCGCTCGCCCACGACGCACGTCCTGATCCTGACGACCTTCGACCTCAACGAGTACGTGTACGAGGCCCTGCGCGCCGGGGCGGCCGGGTTCCTGCTCAAGGACGCGCCGCCGGAGCAGCTCGTCGACGCCATCCGCGTCGTCGCCTCCGGCGAGGCGCTGCTCGCGCCGACGATCACGCGGCGGGTGATCGAGGAGTTCGTCCGCCGCCCGCCGCCGGCGACCGGGCCGCCGCCCGAGGTGGACAGCCTGACGGCGCGCGAGCTCGAGGTGCTGCGCCTGATCGCGCGCGGGCGCTCGAACGCGGAGATCGCCAAGGAGCTCTTCCTCGGCGAGACGACCGTGAAGACCCACGTCGCCCGGATCTTGCAGAAGCTCGAGCTGCGCGACCGCGTCCAGGCCGTCGTCTTCGCGTACGAGACGGGGCTCGTCCAGCGCGGCGACGGCGGAGACGGCGGAGACGGCGGCTAGCGTTTCCCGTCCGCGCCGCGGGGAACGCCGGGCGCATGGCCGGCGAGGACGACACGCGCGAGGACGAGCGGGAGGAGTACGAGGGCGGCGCGGCCGCGCCCCCGGAGGGCGAGCAGGAGCGCTCCCACGAGAGCGAGGAGACGCTCAGCCCCGACGAGGTCGGCGCGGACTGACCCGGCGGCCGAGGGCCGTCAACGGAGCAGGCGCGACAGCCGGCGGTCCTTCAGCACCTTGCCGCCGGTCTGGCAGCTCGCGCAGTAGTAGATCGTGTGCTCCTCGAAGTCGACCCGCCGGAGCGGGTCCCCGCACACGTGGCACGGCTCGCCGAGTCGATCGTGGACGCGATAGACCTTGTCGTCCTTCCGTCCCAGCTCGCGCAGCTCGAGGCCGCGCGCGAGCTCGTCGTCGATCGCCGCCGCGAGCCGCTCGACCTCCTCGTCGGTCAGCTCCGTCGACAGCCGGAAGGGCGACAGGCGCGCCGTGTGGAGGATCTCGTTCGCCCACGCGCGGCCGATCCCGGCGATCGCGCGCTGGTCGCGCAGCAGCGGGTGGAGCTGGCGTCTCTCCGCGCGGAGGATCTCGCCGAGCCGCTGCGCGCCGAGGCCGAGCGCCTCCGGCCCCAGATGCGCGAGCTCCTCCTCGGCGGCCTCCGGCGTCAGCAGCCAGACCCC
>DATHTC010000161.1:0-6047 GCA_035463735.1 Gaiellaceae bacterium
GACGACCGGCGCTCAGCCACCCTCGTGCTCCCGCAGCCGCGGCTCGCAGAGCCGCGGCTCGACCTCGAGGCGAGCTACGTCTACGACCGTCGCCAGGGCGTGCTGAACGAGATCGGCGACCTGTTCGGGAGCAACGAGACCGGCGAGCGCGAGGTCTTCCTCGCGGCGGAACGGAAGATCGGCGACGCCGCGGAGGCGTCGCCCGAGCTGCGACGCGCGGCCCGGGACAGCGCCCGGCGGACGCTGACGGCGCTGCTCACCTCGCTCGGGTTCGAGCAGGTCACGATCCGCTACGCCGCCGTCGAGCCCTAGCGCCTCCGGCCGGCGTCGGCTCCCGCCGGGCGGAGCCCGGCTCCGCCGCCGCCTCGCACCGCGGAGCGCGAGGAGTCCGCGCCGCTCCGCTAGGCGGCCGGCCGTACGAACAGCCCGGCGGCGGCGCGGTCGCCGACCGCCCGCTCCTCGCCGCCGACGAGCACCGTCACCTGTCCGGCGGCGGGCGACGCGGACGCGACCTCGAGCTCGGTTCCGGGCGCGAGGCCCTGATCGTAGAACCAGTGCAGCAGGTCGCCGTCGTGCTCCGCGAGGCGCACGATCGTCGCGCGGGTGCCCGGAGCGACGTCGGCGAGCGGCGCCAGCTCGCGGTTCTCCGCCTGCTCGAGGGTCGTGTCGACGGGCCAGCCGTGCGGGCAGCGGTCCGGATGCCCGAGCCGCTCCGCGATCCGCTCCACCATGTCGTCGCTGAGCGCGTCGCCGAGCTCGTCCGCGTGGACGTGCGACTCCGCGGCGCTGTAGCCCATGAAGTCCGTCAGCATCCGCTCGATCAGGCGGTGCTTGCGGACGACCTTCTCCGCGCGCTCGCGCCCGGCCGTGGTGAGCAGCGCCTCCTTCCGCTCGCCGCGCTCGATCAGCCCCTCCGCCTCGAGCCGCTTCAGCATCTCGCCGGCGGACGCGCGCGAGACGCCGAGCATCTCGGCCACCCTCGTGGCCAGCGTCGGGGTCCCGGCCGCGTACGGACGGTACTCGCCGATCGGGAAGGCGAGGAAGTAGATCGTCTCGAGGTACTCGTCGACGGAATGGCGGTCGGCGGCCATCGGGAGGAGGTTACCCGGGCGGGCCCAGCTCGCCCCCGCGTCGCGCCGTGAGCGCGTACACGAGCGGGGCCGAGACGAGCACGAGCAGCAGCGCGGGCGGCGCCGCGCGGGAGTAGGAGGCGAGCGAGGTGTACTTCCAGATCTCCGTGGCCAGCGTCTCGAATCCGATCGGGCGCAGGAGCAGCGTCGCGGGGAGCTCCTTCATCGTGGACAGGAAGACGAGCGCCGCGCCGGCGAGCATGCCCGGCGCGATCAGCGGCACCGTCACGCGGGCGAAGACCGAGGCCGGCCGGTGCCCGAGCCCGCGCGCGGCCTCCTCGACCCGCGGGTTGACCGCGCGCAGCGCCGACGAGGCCCCGGCGAGCGCCTGCGGGAAGAACCGGACGACGTACGCGAACACGAGCAGCGCGAGCGTCTGGTAGAGCACCCCGCCGTAACGGGCGCCGAAGAACACGAGCGCGAGGGCGATCACGATCCCCGGAAGCGCGTTCGACGCGTACGCCGACCGCTCGAGCGCCACCGTCCACGGGCGCCGCCAGCGCCCGGCGAGGAACGCGAGCGGCAGCACGGCCACCGCAGCCACTGCCGCCGCGAGCGCGGAGACGCCGACCGACCGGAACGCCGCCGCCCAGGGGAACTCGACCGCCTGCTCGCCCCGCACGGTCCAGTACACGAGCACGGTGAGCGGGACGACGAGGAAGAGGCCGACCAGGGCGCCGCAGAATCCGATCGCCGGCCAGCGCCAGCGCCCGAGCGCGACCCGGGCTGGCGGGCGCGCGGTCCCGGGCGTCGCCCGGTGGAAGGCCCCGCCGCGCCGGGAGCGCGACTCGAGCGCGAGCACGACCGCGGTCAGGGCGACGAGGACGAGTGCGAGCACCGCCGCCGGGTCGCGGTCGAACAGCGCCCGGTACTGGAGGTAGATCGCACGCGTGAGGGCGTCGTACTGCATCAGCGAGACGGCGCCGAAGTCGGCGAGCACGTAGAGGGCCACGAGCAGCGACCCGGCGCCGATCGCCGGCCGCAGCGCCGGCAGCGTCACGCGCGCGAACGTCTGCCACGGCGTCCGCCCGAGGCCGCGAGACGCCTCCTCGAGCGCGGGGTCGAGCCCGCGCAGGGAGGCCGCGACGAGCAGGAACACGTACGGGTAGGTCGACAGCGTGAGCGCGAGGAACGCCCCCGGGAAGCCGTAGATCTCCGGCAGCCGCTCGACGCCGAAGGTGCGGCCGAGGAGCTCCTGGAGCAACCCGCGCGGCCCGAACGCCCCGAGCAGGGCGAGGGCGGCGACGTAGCTCGGGATCACGAGCGGCAATGCGCCGGCGACGGCCCAGGCGCGCGCGCCGGGCAGGTCGGTGCGCGTGACGAGCCACGCGAGAGGGACGCCGACGGCGACCGCGGCGGCCACCACGGCGCCCACGAGCAGCACCGTATCGACGACGAGCCGGAGGGTGCCCTCCCGCCCGAGCACCTCCCACGCGTCGGCGCCCCCGGTGCCGGCGCGGAGGAGCAGGTAGCCGAGAGGGAGGAGGACCAGGGCGACCGACGCGACGGCAGCGGCGGTCAGGGCGAGCGGCGGCCGCCCTCGCGCCGCTGGCCGGCGGCGCCTCACGCCGGGCGGAGCCCGGCTCCGGCCACGCCTGACGCCGCTCGCCGCGCGGTGCGTCGGCGGCCCGTGCCTCTCGCACTGTTCCGCCTCGCCCCGCTTGCGAGCGGCGCCCCAGCGACGCGACGGTCGGTCAAGACGTGTAGCCGAGCTCGTTCAGCAGCTCGAGCGTGGACTCGAGCTCCGCACCGAGGTCGCCGAGCGAGACGTCCTGGTCCTGGAGCGACTCGAGCGGCGGCAGCCCCTCGCGCGGCTCGACCCCCTCGGCGAGCGGGTACTCGGCCTCCGCGGCCTCCTCGGCGTAGAAGCGCTGGCCCTCCTCGGAGAGCAGGAACTCGACGAATCGCTGGGCCGCCTCGGCGTGCTCGGCGCCCGCGACGACGGCCGCGCCCGCCACGTTCACGAGCGCGCCGGGGTCCCCCGCCTGGAGGAAGTGGTTCGCCACCGGCGCGTCCGGGCTCTCCGCCTGCACCAGGGAGAGGTAGTAGTGGTTCACGAACCCGGCGTCGATCTCGCCGTTGGCGACCGCCTCGACGACGGGCGTGTTCTTCTCGTAGAACTTCGGCTCGTTCGCCTTGATCCCCTCGAGCCACTCGCGCGTGCGCTCCTCTCCCTCGGTCAGGCGCATGGCCGACACGAACGCCTGGAACGACGCGTTCGTCGGCGCCAGGCCGAGCTTGCCCTTCCAGCGCGGGTCGGTGTAGCCGAAGATCGTGTCCGGCAGCTCGTCCTCCGAGAGCGCCTCGGTGTTGTAGACGACGACGCGTGCCCGGCCGCTCGTGCCCACCCAGCGGCCGTCGGGGTCACGGAAGCGGGCGTCGACCCGGCCCAGCAGCTCCTGCGGCAGCTGCGCGAGCAGTCCCTCCGCCGCGACGGCGCCGAGCGTGCCGGCGTCCTGGGCGAAGAAGACGTCCGCGGGACTGTTGTCCCCCTCCTCGGCGATCGTCGCCGCGAGCTCGGCGGAGTCCCCGTACCGTGCCTCGACCTCGATCCCGGTCTGCTCCTCGAACCGCTCGAACAGCGGCTCGACGATCTCCTCCTCGCGGCCCGAGTAGACGACGAGCGTGCCGTCGTCGTCGGCCCCGGCGGCGTCGTCCTCGCCGCCGCACCCCGTCGCCGCCACGAGCAGTGCGGCGAGGAGCGCGACCCCCAGCGCCCTCGTCATCCGGATCCTCCCGCGTCGATTTCTCACGATCGGCGGTGGAGAATATGGCAGGCGGCCCTTACACCGCAAGGAAGGTACGCCTTACATTCCGCGTGTGAACACCGGCACGCGCTCGGCGTGCGGCCGTACGGCGACGCGGGCGCCGAGCGGGACGACCTCGTTCGAGGGCCGCTGCGAGACGACGAGGGCGCCGTCGACGAGCACGCGGTAGAAGACGTCGTGGCCGCGGAACTCGCGCCCGACGACCTCGCCGCGCCCCTGCGAGTCGGGCCGCAGCTCGAGCAGCTCCGGCCGGATCAGGACCTCGACGTCGGCGGCCGGCGCTCCGCCGTTCGCGACGGCGAAGCGGCCGAGCAGCGTCTCGACCAGCCCGCCGGCGAGACGGCCGGGGAGGAAGTTGCCGGCGCCCACGAACTCCGCGGTCCAGCGGTCGGCCGGGGCGAGATACAGCTCCTCGGGCGTCCCCTCCTGGACGATCCGGCCGTCGCGCATGAGGGCGATCCGGTCGGCAAGCGAGAACGCCTCCTCGCGGTCGTGCGTGACGAGCACGACGGTGACGCCGATGCCGCGCAGGATCGCGGCCAGGTCGTCCCGCATCGAGCCGCGGAGCAGCGGGTCGATGTTCGACCAGGGCTCGTCGAGGAGCACGATGGACGGCGACGGGGCGAGCGCGCGCGAGAGCGCGACGCGCTGCTGCTGGCCGCCCGAGAGCTCGTGCGGGAGGCGCGCGCCGAGGCCGTCGAGCCCGACGAGACAGAGGAGCTCGCCGACGCGTGCGGCGCGCGCGCGCCGAGGCACGCCGAAGCCGACGTTCTCCGCGACGGTCAGGTGCGGGAACAGCGCGTAGTCCTGGAAGACCATGCCCACGCGGCGGCGCTCGGGCGGCACCCACGAGCCGTTCCCGGACACGGGCACGTCGGCGAGGTGGATCTCGCCGGCGTCGGGCCGCTCGAAGCCGGCGATCAGCCGCAGCAGCGTCGTCTTGCCGCAGCCGCTGGGGCCGAGGAGGGCGACGAGCTCGCCGCGCTCGGCGCAGAGCCGGGCGCCGTCGACCGCGACCGTCTCGTCGAAGCGCTTGACGACGTCGTGGGCGCAGATCATCCCGCAGGCCATGTCAGGCACACCTTACACCGGTGGATCGCCGCCCCTGACGCACGCCGGCGGAGTCCGGCCGCCGTGCTACGACTGGCCCCGTGACGCGCGTCGGCATCCTCCATCCGGGCGAGATGGGCGCGGCCGTGGGCGCGGAGGTGCGCGGCGAGGCGTGGTGGGCGCCCGAGGGGCGGAGCGAGGCGACGGCGGCGCGGGCCGAAGCGGCGGAGCTCCGCGCGGCGCCGCTCCCGGAGCTGTTGGAGCGCTGCGACGTCCTCCTCGCGATCTGCCCGCCGCACGCCGCGCTCGACGTGGCCCGCTCCGCGGCCGGCTTCGAGGGCGTCTACTGCGACGCGAACGCGGTCTCGCCTGCGACGGCGCTCGAGGTGGCGCGCGTGGTCGAGACCGGGGGCGCGACGTTCGTCGACGGCGGCATCGTCGGCGGGCCACCGCGGGAGCCCGGCACGCGGCTCTACCTCAGCGGCGCGGAGGCCGGCGTCGTCGCGGCGCTGTTCGAGGGGACGGCGCTCGAGCCGGTCGTGCTCGGCGCCGAGCCGGGGACGGCCTCGGCGCTGAAGCTCCTCTACGCCGCCTGGACGAAGGGCTCGGCGGCGCTGCTGCTCGCGATCGCCGAGGCGGCCGCGGCGCTGGGGCTCGCGGACGAGCTGCGGGCCGAGTGGGACCGGTCGCTGCCGGGGGTCGCGGAGGAGGCCGAGCGGGCGGGACGCGCGGCGCAGGCGAAGGGCTGGCGCTGGGTCGGCGAGATGCGCGAGATCGAGGCGACGCTCCGCGCCGCGGGCGTCCCCGGCGGCTTCCACGCGGCGGCCGCCGAGGTCTTCTCGCGCCGGTGAGGTACGCGTCGGTCTACCCGCTGCTGACGACGCGCGCGGCGGGCGTGGCGCGCCCCTTCACGTACGCCGTCGAGGACGGCGTCGCTCGCGGCGCCGTGCTCCAGGTGCCGTTCGCGAACGCGCGGCGCCGCGGCGTGGTCGTGGCGGTCGGCGACGAGCCGCCGCCGGGCGTCGACGTGGCGCCGGCAGAGCGGCTCGTGGAGGCCCTGCCCCCGACCCTCGTCGACCTCGCGCTCTGGCTCGCCGAG
>DATHTC010000162.1:0-2528 GCA_035463735.1 Gaiellaceae bacterium
CAGCACGGCCTTCCCAACCGTCGCGTGCGCCCAGAGCGCGAGATAGAGGACGACGCCCGCTCCGCCCGCCAGGGCGAGCACGGCGAACACGAGGCGCACGAGCGTGACGTCCACGCCGAGCGTCCGCGCGACACCCGCGCAAACGCCGGCGAGCGCTCGACCGTCGCTGCTCGGCGCGAACCCGCCCGGCGCCATGCCGCTCATGGTAGGGCGCGCTCGATCCGGAGGCCCCCGAGCCCCACGTGAGCGTCGAGCACGAGCACTCGCTCACCGGTCTGGTCGAGGGCGATCTCGACGCCGGCGCCGTCGACGCGTTCGCCGAGGACGTCGAGCTCGCCGAGCCGCGCCGTGGCGCGCACGCGCAGCGCGATGCCCTCGGGCACGACGATCCGCAGCACGCCGACGTCGACGCGCGCGTCCACACGGGTCGTGCCTCGCGGCAGCGGCAGCGACCGCAGGTCGAGACGGAGCGTCCCGGCACCCAGCCGGTAGTCGTCGCGCAGCTCGTCCATCGCCGTGACGACGTGCACGCGCTCGTCGACGCCGTGACGGAGGTGCACGTCGAAGACCGCTACGAAGACCGCGACGATGCCGAGCACGAGCGCGAGCGCCGAGGCGACGGCGAGGCCGAGCCGGCGCCGGCGGCGCCGCACGCGCCGCGCGTCCTCGGGGGCGAGGGCCGGCGTGTCCTCCGCCGCGTGGCCCTGCCGCGCGATCCAGAGGATCAGCGCGCCCACGAGGAGCAGGAACACCCACGCATCGCCGCCGGGCCAGAGCGCGAGGCGCGAGAGCGCGAGCGCGCCGCCGACAACGACGAGCGCGAGCCCGATCAGCGGCCAGCGCCGGTCGCGCACGCCGCGCAGGGTGGTGGTCGCGAAGGAGTCCACCCGCCCCTCCGCCGGCATCACCACGGCCGCCGCGAGGTAGACCAGCACACCCGCCCCGCCGAGCAGCGTGAGCACGACGAACGCGACGCGGAAGACGGCCGGGTGAATCTCGAAGTAGGCGGCGAGCCCGCCGCAGACGCCGGCCAGCGTGCGGTCCGAGCGGCTGCGGCGGAGCTCTCTCGCCTCGAGGGTCTCGGTGGAGCGGGCGCTCACGGGCAGAGCATCCCCCCGCGACGCGTCAGCGTGCCAGCCGGAACGGCGGATACTCGTCGCGCATGAGCGCCACGTACGCGACCACCCGCCACGTCCAGCGGTTCAGGCCGACGAGGAGATCGAACACGTCGCGCGGGTAGCGGGCGGTGACGAGGAGCACGACGCCGGCGACGAGCGCGAGGATCGTGGTCAGCGCCGGCCAGTCGGACGACGCCCAGAGCACGCTCCCACTGAAGATCCCGACAATCAGCAGGTGCGGGATCGCGAGCAGCCAGCTCTTGACGAGCACGAGCCGGCGCGAGAGCCGCTCCGGGTACGGGACCTCGAGCGTCGCCGGGTAGTCGGCCTCGGCCGCGAGCGAGAACGGCGGGTACCGGTCGGTGCCGAGCGTGAACGCGTAGTAGGCGACGCGCCAGGTCCAGCGCAGGACGCCGACGTTGAAGTCGAAGAGCGGGCGCGGGTAGCGGCCGGTGACGAGGATCCCGAAGAACGCGACCACCGTCAGCACGACGAATGCCGCCCACAGGAACACCAGCACGACGTAGTGCGGGATCGCGAGCAGCCACTTCACCGTCCAGCGCCAGCGGGAGAGCGGCTCCTCGAGCCGCGCCTCGAGCGCGACCGGGTAGGCGCCGCGCGGCGACGCGGGCGTGGCGGGGGGACCGGCCGCGATGCCGCCGTCTCCGCGGCGCCGGAGGCCGAGCGCGATCATCGCGGCGCTCGCGAGCCCGATGAGCGCGCCGAGGAGCGCCAGGATCAGCGCGACGACCGAGAGGAACCCGACCCTGGCGCCGAGCTCGACGTCGGCGGCCACGCCGCGCGAGCCGTCGGCGTTCATGAGCACGAGCGACCACGTGCCCTCGGCCAGCTCCCAGTCGAGCGTCTGCGTGCCGGTGCCCGACACCGAGGCGGCCCAGAACGCCTCCTCGGTCGGAGCCTTCCGCGGCGCGCCGCCGCCGGAAAAGCGGGTCTCGGTGCGGCTAGGCCCGAGCTCGAAGTCCGTCACCTCCGCGTGCGCGACGCCGGCGAGATAGCGCTCCACGTCGGCCGTCCGCGCGACCCCGACGAAGAGCGGCGTGCCGTCGGCACTCGTCGCCTCGACGCGGACGGTGCCGAAGCGGTCGTCGACCCAGTCGGGTAGCTCCGAGACGTCGCCGACGCGGACGCCCTCGTGCGTCAGCGCGTACGAGGTCGTCTCGTGCGGCTCGGTGGAGGTCGTGAAGAACCCGTCCGCGTCGCGCTGCGTGTGCGCGATCCCGAGCGCGGCTGCGGCGACGAGCAGCGCGAGCGCAACGAGCGCGCCGACGCTGCCGAACACCGTCAACAGGATCTTCCCCAACCCGCGGCGCTCGTCGGCCGGGGGAGTCGGTGTGGTCGTGGTCGTCATCGTGTCGTTCCTTTCCGGTGAGCTTCCGTGAGCGCCGGCGG
>DATHTC010000163.1:0-3788 GCA_035463735.1 Gaiellaceae bacterium
GCTGATCGCACGCGACCTCGAGGCGGTCGGCGTGCCGGTGCTCGCGCGGATCGAGGCGCCCGGCGAGGTCGAGGGCGGAGACACGCTGTGGCTCGACGACGGGACGCTCGCGGTCGGCCTTGGCTACCGCACCAACGAGACCGGCGTAGCCCAGCTCCAGGCCGCGCTCCCCGAGGTCGAGGTGCTCGCGTACGACCTGCCCTACTGGCACGGCCGGGACGAGATCCTGCACCTGATGAGCCTCGTCTCGCCGCTCGACGGTGACCTCGCCCTCGTCGACCTGCCGCTCTTGCCGGTGCGCCTCGTCGAGCTCATGCGAAGCCGCGGCATCGAGTTCGTCGAGGTCCCCGAGGAGGAGTTCGGCTCGATGGGGTGCAACGTGCTCGCGCTCGCCCCGCGCCGCGTGCTCGCGCTCGAGGGGAACCCGGAGACGAGGCGCCGGCTGGAGGCCGCGGGCGTCGAGGTGACGGCGTACCGTGGCGAGGAGCTCTCGCGGAAGGGCGACGGCGGCCCGACCTGCCTCACTCGCCCGCTCGAACGAGGCTGAGGGCTACGGCGTCCGGCGGCGCAGAGTCGCCGCCCCAAGGGCGAGCGCGACGACGATCGAGCCGAGCACGACCGCGACGTCGAGCGCGAGCTCGGCGCCGCCCTCGCCGCTCGTCGCGCGCGCGAGGCCGTCGTACGCGTACGTCATCGGCAGGAGGGCCGAGACCCACTCGAGCAGCGGCACCATCAGCTCGCGCGGGACGAGCAGGCCACACAGCAGGAGCTGCGGGAGGATCACGGCGGGCATGAACTGCACCGCCTGGAACTCCGTCGACGCGAACGCGGAGAGGAACAGCCCGAGCGCCATCCCGAGCACTGCATTGGCAACGGCGAGCAGGACGACGAGGAGGATCGACCCTTCCACGTCGAGGCCGAGCAGCCCGAACGCGACGGCCGCCGCGAGCGACGCCTGCACGACGGCGACGAGCGCGAACGCGAGCCCGTACCCGAGCAGCAGGTCGAGCTTCCCGAGCGGCAGCGACATC
Source organism: Gaiellaceae bacterium (assembly GCA_035463735.1). Lineage (GTDB taxonomy): Bacteria > Actinomycetota > Thermoleophilia > Gaiellales > Gaiellaceae > DATHTC01. The sequence goes on from DATHTC010000163.1 coordinate 1,032, forward strand.
AGCCGCTCGAGCGTGCCGCTCGTGCGCTCGCGCAGCATCGCGATCGAGGTGACGAGGAACATCGACACGAGCGGGAAGATCCCCACCATCGGGGCGCCGACGCGATCGAACGTCTCCGGCTGCCCGTCGAACACGTAGCGGAAGAGTGTGAGCAGGAGCGTCGGGACGAGCAGCACGAGCGCGACGGTCCGGTGGTCGTGCCGGAGCTGCCGCAGCACGCGCTCGGTCGTCGCGAGCGTGATCCGAGGGCTCACGAGCCGTCCTCCGCAAGCGCGAGGAACGCCGCCTCGAGGTCGCGCACGCCCGTGCGGTCGAGCAGCGTCCGGGGCGGCTCGTTCGCGACCACCCGACCCTCCCGGATCAGCACCAGCTCGTCGCAGCGCTCCGCCTCGTCCATCACGTGGCTCGACACGAGCAGCGTCGTCCCCGCGTCCGCGAGCTCGTGGAACGTGTCCCAGAGGTCGCGCCGCAGCACGGGATCCAGGCCGACCGTCGGCTCGTCGAGCACGAGCACGTCCGGCCCGCCGAGGAGCGCGGTCGCGAGCGAGACGCGCGACAGCTCTCCGCCGGACAGCGTCCGTGCGACCTGACGCTCGTGCCCCTCGAGCCCGACCGTGCGAATGGCCCCGTCGACGCTCGCGCGCGATGCTCCGAGCACCTCCGCGAAGTAGCGCAGGTTCTCGCGGACGCTCAGGTCGCCGTACACCGACGGCGACTGCGTCACGTAGCCGACCCGGTGGCGCAGCTCCGGGATCCCGGCCGGCTTCCCCAGCACGACCACCGAGCCGGACTCGACGACCTGAACACCGACGATCGCGCGCATGAGCGTCGTCTTGCCGGAGCCGCTCGGCCCGAGGAGGCCGGTGACCGAGCCGGTACGAACGTCGAGCGAGAGGTCGGGGAGGACGACGCGTCCGCCGCGGCGGACGCGCAGGCGCTCGACGGAGACCGCGGAATCGCCGGGCACGGCGCCAGTATCCTCGACGCGTGACGGCGAGGCGGCAGGCACGCGGCGGCACGCTGATCGTCGGCGGGGGGTTCGCAGGGAGCTACGTCGCGCGGCTGCTCGGAAGCGCCGGCGCGACGGTCGTCAGCCGCGAGAACTTCATGCTCTACACGCCGATGCTGCCGGAGGCCGCGTCCGGCACGCTCGAGCCCCGCCACGTCGTCGTCCCGCTACGGATGATGTGCCGCCACGCGGAGCTGCTGCTCGGGCACGCGACGGCGCTCGACGAGGACCGGCGCGTCGTGCACGTGGAGACGGAGGCGGGCCCGTTCGAGGTCGGCTACGAGCGGCTCGTGCTCGCGCTCGGGGCGGTGCCGCGGACGCTCCCCGTCCCCGGGCTGGAGGAGCACGCGCTCGCGTTCAAGGACCTCGCGGACGCGATCAACCTCCGCAACCACGTGCTCCGCGAGCTCGAGGCGGCGGACGCCGAGGTCGACCCCGACCTGGTGCGGCGGCACCTCACGTTCGTGTTCGTGGGCGCGGGCTACGCAGGAGTCGAGGGGCTGGCGGAGCTCTCCGACCTCGTCGCCGACGCGCTCCGCTGGTACCCGGCCCTGCGCGGGCGGCCACAGCGCTGGGTGCTCGTCGACGCGGCGCCGAAGATCCTCCCCGAGATCCCGACCCGCCTCGGCGACTACGCCGCACGCGAGCTCGCCGCGCGGGGGATCGAGATCCGCACGGGCACGACGGTCGAGCGGGTGGACGACGCGTGCGTGACGCTCGCGGACGGCGAGCGGATCGAGACGCACACGCTCGTGTGGACGGCGGGCGTGCGGGCGAGCCCGCAGCTGCGCGAGTGGGGGCTCCCGCTCGACGACCGGGGACGGGTGATCGTCGACGGGACACTCCGGGTCCGCGACCGCGATCGGGTCTGGGCGCTGGGCGACTGCGCCGCGGTCCCGAACGAGGCCACGCCTGGCTTGGTCGACCCGCCGACGTGCCAGCACGCGCTGCGACAGGCGCGGCGGCTGGCGAAGAACCTCCAGGGCGAGGTGAGGCCGTACCGCTACCGCATGCTCGGCCAGGTCGCCACGCTCGGCCACTACAAGGGGATCGCGGACGTGCTCGGCGTGCGGATCCGCGGCTTCCCGGGCTGGTTCGTGACGCGGACGTATCACCTCTACCAGCTGCCGCTGGTGACGCGGAAGCTCAGGGTCGTCGTCGACTGGACGACCGCGCTGCTGTTTCGCCGCGACGTCGTGGAGCTCGGCACGCTCGGCCACCCCCGCCGCCTCGGCGGCGGCTGAGCCGCTACTTCGGCCCGTCCGGCGCGAACCGCGCCGGGAGCCCCCGGCGGCGAAACCACTCGACCATGGCGAGCTGCGGCGGCTTCTCCATCCCGTAGTGCATCGCGTCGACGAGCGCGACGCCCTCCTCGTCGGCCAGCGCGCGAAACGCCCGCACCTGCTCCTGGACGAAGTCCAGCTCGCAGTTCGTCGCGGCGTTGCCGGTCACGTAGGTGCGGCACCCGCGCTCGAGCGAGGCGCGCAGGATGTCGGCGTCCGCGCCTCCGCCCGCGACGACCGCGACCCGCCCCGCCCCGTGCCGCGGCCGCGTGAGCACGTGGACGAGGATCTCCGGGCCGAGCAGGACGCGGAGCGCGTCGGCGAGGCCGTCGAGGGTGAGCGTCGTGTCGCCGATCGCGGCCGCGCCGCCGGGGATGCCGTCCGCGATCGGGTAGTACGTCTCGATCCCGGAGAGGTCGACGCCCTGCGCGACGAGCAGCGAGGGTGCGACCTCCTCGTGCATGT
>DATHTC010000164.1:0-5513 GCA_035463735.1 Gaiellaceae bacterium
CCCGGCCGAAGCCGACGTCGTCCCGGTGCGCGGTGATCACGAGGACGCGCCCCGACCGGCCCGGCGCGCGCACGACGACGTTCGTCAGCGGCCGCCGGCCGAGCCCGGGAATGTCCGCTGCAAAGCGCTTGCGCTCGGCCCGGAAGCCGTACAGGCGGAACTTGTCGACGATCCAGTTCACCGGCCCCACGTCGCCGGGCTGCCGCCGTGGGTAGCGCAGCGCGAGGTCCTCGGCGAGGAGGCGCGCGGACTCCTGGTCGAACGTCGGCGGTAGCGGCGGCGGCGGCAGCGGCTCGGGACGTGCGACGCTGAACGCCGCGAGCAGCAGCGGCAGCCCGACGAGGAGCCAGGTTCCGCGGTACATGCGGCCGCTGACGGGCCGTTCGAGGGAGCCCCGCCGCGCTCGGCGCCGGCCTCCGGATGGCGCTGACGCGGCCATTTGCAGGGCTATAGTAGGCGGCCGGCACGTCGTTCCGGCTCGCGCGCCCCGCCATGGTCGATTCCCCCACGATCCTCCTCGTCGACGACGAGGACTCCGTGCAGAAGCTGCTCGCGTACCCGCTCGAGCGTGACGGGTACCGCGTTGTCCCGGCGCGGGACGGCGAGGAGGCGTTGAGCCGATTCGCCGCCGAGAAGGTCGATCTGGTGGTGCTCGACATCATGCTGCCGCGGCTCGACGGGCTCGAGGTGTGCAAGCGGCTGCGCTCGCAGAGCTCGGTGCCGATCATCATGCTGACGGCGCGCGACGACGAGCTCGACACGGTGCTGGGCCTCGAGCTCGGCGCCGACGACTATGTCACGAAGCCGTTCTCCATCCGCGAGTTCCGGAGCCGCGTGAAGGCGCTGCTGCGACGCGCGTCCGCGCCGCGCCACGACCCGCGGGGCGACGAGGTGATCCAGAACGACGGGCTGTCGATCGACCTCGCGCGGCGCGTCGTGGAGGTCGAGGGCCGGCCTGTGCAGCTCACGTACGTCGAGTTCGAGCTCCTGCGCATCCTGGCGTCGAACCCGGGACGGGTGTACACGAGGCAGATGCTGCTCGAGGCGCTCTGGGGCGGGTACGAGTACCGCGAGCCGCGGACGATCGACGTGCACGTGCGCCACCTCCGCGAGAAGCTCGAGCGGGACCCGCGGGAGCCGGAGCTGATCTTCACCGTCCGCGGCGTCGGCTACCGCTTCCGCGACGCCCGATGAACGTCTTCCGGAGCGTCGGCGCGAAGCTCGCCCTCGCGCTGGCGCTCGTCGTCGCGGTCGCGCTGGGGATCGTGTACGCGATCGTCGTCCCGCGGCTGGAGCGGAATCTCGTCACGGCGAAGGTCGAGGCCCTCCGCGCCACGGGCGAGCCGATCGCGCGGACGTTCAACCTCTCACGGCTGTCGCCGCAGGACATCCGCGTCAACGTCGAGGACTACGTGGACGAGATCGCGTTCAGCGCGAACGCGCGCGTGGTCGTCTACGACTCGGCCGGGGCCGGCGGGCTCCGCGTGATCGCCGACTCCCGCCGGCGGTCCACGGATGTCCGTGACGACCCCGTTGCGGCTCGCGCCGCGACGATCGTCGCACCCACGACCGGCACGGTCACGCGCGACGACGAACGGTTCGCCGAGGCGGCGTTCCCGCTCTACACCGAGACGGGGACGGTGCTCCTCTTCTCGGCGTCCCTCGGCGACACGCTCGCGAACGTCCAGCTCGTCCAGCGCCGCGTCGCGATCGCAGCCGTGCCTGCGCTCGTCGTGGCGGTGCTGCTGGGGTACGGCCTCGCGTCCGCGTTCGCCCGCCGGATCCGGCGCCTCGAGCGCGCCGCCGACAGGATCGCGGGGGGACGGTTCGACGAGCCCGTCGTGGACGTCGGGCGCGACGAGCTCGGAGAGCTCGCGAGTGCGTTCGAGCGCATGCGCCGGCGGCTGGCGCACCTGGAGCGGGCGCGCAGGGAGTTCATCGCCAACGCCTCGCACGAGCTCCGGACGCCGATCTTCTCGCTCGGAGGGTTCCTCGAGCTGCTCACGAGCGAGGAGCTGGACGAGGCGACCCGGCGCGAGTTCCTGGGCACGATGCAGGAGCAGGTCGCCCGCCTGCAGAAGCTCGCGACGGACCTGCTCGACCTCTCGCGACTCGACGCGGGCCAGCTTCTCGTCGAGCTCGAACCGCTCGGGCTGCGTGCCGTGGCCGACGCGGTCGCCGACGAGTTCACGGCGGTCGCGCAGGCGTCGCAGCACGAGCTGACGGTCAGCGGCGAGGGCGAGGCGCTCGGCGACGAGCAGCGGGTGCTCCAGATCGGACGGATCCTGGTCGAGAACGCGATCCGGCACACGGCTCCCGGCACCGCGATCCGCATCGACGTCGCCGCCGCCAACGGCGCCGCGACGCTGACGGTCGAGGACGAGGGGCCCGGCATCCCCGTCGAGCACCGCGAGCAGGTCTTCGACCGGTTCTACCGCATCCAGGGCAACCGGGCGTCGGGTAGCGGGCTCGGGCTCGCGATCGCGCGCGAGCTCGCGGAGCTGATGGACGGGTCGATCGAGCTCGAGGGCGAGTCCGGCCGCACGCGCTTCCGGCTCCGCCTGCCGGCCGCCGCGCCGGCCCGGTCGCCCGTTGCTGCCTGAGTCACTGGTCGCAAGGTCTTTTCACGGCGAAACGCCGTTCCCGGAAGTCGATCTCGGTCAGTTCCATGGCGCGCTGGAGCCGTCGCGAGCTCAACCAGGGCGCGAGCATTCCCAGCACCTCGAACGCCTCCTCGGCGGCCGCGACCCACGTCCAGAACGGCTTCCGCCGCGCGCCGTCGCTCGTCCAGGTATAGGGGCCGTAGATCGTTCCTGCCTGAACCGCCTCCTCGAAGAACTCGAGCACCTCGAGGTCGCCGTTCCTCACCGAGAGGATGAGCCGAGTGTCGTTCGCCGTGATCGAGCCTTCCCCCTCGAACAGGCCCGCTGCCCACGCGAGCAACTCCGTCGACGTGCTGATCGTTTTCACGACGGACAACATATCCGCGGGAGCAGACGACATCGCCGCTACAGTCCGTGGCGCATGCGGCCGAACGCGGTTGCCGCCGTCTCGCTCGTCTCCGCCGTCGTCGGGGGGACGGTCGTGTTGCTGCTCGCGAGCGTCCTCGGCTGGCTCGGGGACGAGCCGGAGGCGGTGCTCGCGCCCGCTCCCACCTCCGCGCCCGCGGTCGAGGACGAGCCTGCAAGCCTCGCGTCCGCGGCCCGTCCGCTGCCGGGCAACGGGTTCGACCCCGCACGGCTCTACGCCGAGCGTGCGGCCGGCGTCGTCACGATCTTCGCCCGCTTCGGACGCGCCGACGGCCAGGGCTCGGGGTTCGTCGTCTCGGACGACGGGGTCATCCTCACGAACGCGCACGTGATCACGAATGCCGGGGAGGCCGACGCGGCCGATGATGTCCGCGCGGCGCGGGAGCTGTTCGTCGAGTTCCGCGACGGCGACGTCGTCCCGGCAGAGGTGGTGGGCTGGGACGTCTTCGACGACGTCGGCGTGGTCCGCGTCGACCCCGAGCTCCATCCGCTCTCGCCGGTGCCGCTCGGCAACTCGTCGGGCCTCGTGGTCGGCGAGCCGGTGGCGGCGATCGGGAGCCCGTTCGGGGCGGAGACCTCGCTCTCGGTCGGCGTGGTGTCCGCGACCCGGCGCTCGATCCCGGCGCTCACGTCCGAGTACCAGCTCGTCGACGCGATCCAGACCGACGCGCCGATCAACAAGGGGAACTCCGGCGGGCCGCTGTTCGACGCGCGCGGGCGGGTGATCGGGATCAACGCCCAGATCCGGAGCGACTCGGGCGTCAACGAGGGCGTCGGCTTCGCCGTGCCGATCAACGCCGCGCGGCGTTCGCTGGAGCAGCTGCTCGAGGAGGGCGAGGTCTCCTACGCCTACGTGGGCATCTCCACGGACGACCTCACGCCCTCGCTCGCGCGGCGGCTCGACCTCGACGTGCACCGCGGGGCGCTCGTCGTCGACGTCACCGGAGGCAGCCCGGCACAGCGCTCCGGCCTGGTGGGCGGCTCGAGGACGCTCGAGGACGGCGGTCGGACGGTGACGGTCGGCGGTGACGTCGTGGTCGAGATCGCAGGGCGGCCCGTCCGGAGCGGCGACGATCTCGTCAGGATCGTGGCCGCCGACCTGCGCCCAGGCCAGGTTGCCTCGTTCACCATCCTCCGCGGCGATCGCTTTCTCCGCATCCCGGTCCGCCTCGGGGAGCGCCCGACCGTCCCGCCGCGGGACTGACCCTCCCGGTTTGCGGCTCCGGACGCTGCGGTATCAGCGGCGAGACGCGCATGCGGGGGCGGCTTCAGCCGCTTGGGCCGCGCCTTCGGAAGGAGCAGGTGGTGGTCGAGAACGATGACAGTGGGAGCTGAGCCGGTGCGCGTCCAGGGGTCCTCGCGCGGCGAGCAGGCCATCAGGCTGACGATCCCGGCGAAGCCGGAGTACGTGTCGCTCGTCCGGCTCGCGCTCACCGGGCTGTCGCGCCTCCGCGCGGTCGACGAGGAGACGCTCGCCGACCTCAAGCTTGCGATCACCGAGGCGGCCTCCAACTCCGTCCGGCATGCGTACGGCGGAGGCTCCGGCACCGTCGAGGTGGTGTACGACCTCCTGCCCGACCGGCTGGTGATCGAGGTCACCGACGACGGCGAGGGGTTCGACTACGGGGACGAGTCCGCGGCCACGACGCCCGACGCCGAGCTGACGGAGGGCGGCCTCGGGATCGCGATCATCCAGGCGGTCTCGGACGAGTTCGAGCTCGGCAAGGGGCCGGGCGGGCGCGGCTCGCGCCTTCGCTTCGCCAAGCGGCTCGACGGCTGACGCCTCAGCTAGGCTCGCGCGGCCGAACCGGACCCCGCGGATGCTTCCTCTCGTCAACGTCGGACACAAGTCGCTTGGGGATTACGCGACGATCGCCACGCGCGGCCTGATGGACGAGCTGCGCCGGCTCGCCGAGCCCCTCGCCGGCAAGCGCGTGCTCCACGTGTCCGCGACCGCGTTCGGCGGGGGCGTGTCCGAGATCAACTACACCCTGATCCCGCTGATGGGCGACGCCGGACTCGAGGTCGAGTGGCGGCTGATCCGCGGCCAGGACGAGTTCTTCAACGTCACCAAGACGATCCACAACGCCCTCCAGGGGAACCCGACCGGGTTGACGCCCGAGCAGGAGGAGCTGTTCCGGCTCTACAGCGAGGAGAACGCGGCCGAGCTCGACCCGGACGCGTACGACTTCGTCGTCGTCCACGACCCGCAGCCGGTCGGGCTCGTCGACCACCACCCAGGCTCGTCGGCGAAGTGGGTCTGGCGCGGGCACATCGACTTCTCGACGCCGAACCGGCAGGTGCTCGACTTCCTGCTCCCGTCGATCCGCCGCTACGACGCCGCGATCTTCCACATGCCCGAGTACGTCCCGCGCGCCGACGGGCTGCCCCCCTGCTTCATCTGGCCGCCGGCGATCGACCCCCTGGCGCCGAAGAACATGGCCCTGTCCCCGGAGGACGCCGCCTACATCGTCGACCAGTTCG
>DATHTC010000165.1:0-10925 GCA_035463735.1 Gaiellaceae bacterium
GTCGGCGACGCGCATGGCGCGGATCGCCTGGACGACGTCCTCGATGCTCGGATCCGGCGGCTGCGCGCTCATCGGACGGGCTCTCCGGCGAGAGCCTGCTCGACAAAGACCTCGCGCAGCGACGCCCCCTCGGCGAGGCGCGCGCGTTGCCGCTCGGCCGAATTGGCCGTGGGCACGGCGAGGAACGGCGCCGCCCCGATCTCCTCCGCGACCGGGAGCACCCACTCCACGAGCTCCTCGATCGCCGCCCGCGCCGACCGGACGCGGCCGCTGCGGAGGTCGATCAGCTCGCCGGAGAGGCCCCAGCGGATCGCGCGCCACACGTTCTCCTCGATCAGCCGCTGCGGCGGCACCAGCAGCTCCTCCCCCTCGTCGAGCGCGCGGGCGAGCCGCGCGGTGAGCGCGTACATGAGGGCGGCCAGCGACCGCGCCGCACCCAGGTCCGGCTGCGCGTCGCAGATCCGGATCTCGACGGTCGGGAAGGCGAGGTGGTTGCGCACGCTCCACCACAACTGGGTGTGCTCCGTGACCGACCCGGTCGCGTACAGGAAGCGGACGTAGCGCTCCCACTCGTCCCAGCCGCCGTAGGCGTCGGGCACGCCGCACCGCGGGAAGAAGCGGGTGAAGATCTGCGTGCGCGCGGAGTGGAGGCCGGTGTCGACCCCCTCGACGAACGGCGAGCTCGCGGAGAGCGCGAGCAGGTCGGGGAGGTACGCGCGGAGCCCGTCGCAGACGCGGACGGCGCGGTCGGCGCCGCGGATGCCGACGTGGACGTGGACCCCGAAAGTGTTGTTGCGCCAGACGACGTAGCGGAGGAGCTCGTCGTTCCGCCGGTAGTGCGGCGTGTCGATGATCCGCTGGTCCTTCCAGTCGGCCCAGGGGTGCGTCCCGCTCGCGGCGAGCGCGATCCCGAGCTCGTCGGCGAGCCGTCCCAGCTGCCCGCGGCGCTCGCCCATCTTCGCGGCGGCCTCGCCGAAGTCGTCGCAGCTGCCCGTCTTCACCTCGACCTCGGACGCGATCAGCTCGCCGACGAGGCAGTCGTCGATCGGCGTGCCCCGGGCGGCCGCCTGCAGCTCCTCGAAGCGGTTGACCAGGTCGAGCGACTCGGGGTCGAGGAGCTGGAACTCCTCCTCCACCGCGACGGTGAAGTCGGTGCCCGCGTCGAGCTCCTCCCGGGAGCGCCGCAGGAGCTCGTCGATCGACACGCGCTGCTCGTCGCCCATGGCGCGCCGATGCTACTGAAAGGGAAGTAGCAGCCGGCGGGCGACGCCGGCCCAGCTCCAGCGGGCGACGACGGCCCGGCGCGCCGCCGCGCCGAGGCGGGAGCGCTCCTCGGGCGTGAGCGCGAGCAGCCGCTCGAGCTTCGCACGGAGCTCGGCCACGTCCCCGGTGGCGAACGAGGCGAGGTCGCGGTGCTCGGCCGGGTACTCCGCCTCGAGCCCCTCCGCGATCTCCGCCAGGCCCGAGTGCCGCGCCACGAGCGGCGGCGCGCCGGCCGCGGCGGCCTCGGCCGCGACCATCCCGAATGCCTCCGGGAAGATCGACGGGACGACGACGGCGTCGGCCAGCGGCAGCAGGTGGACGAGATGCCGGTGCTCGAGCGCGCCTGTGAAGAGCGTCCGCGGCGGCGCAAGCGCCTCGAGCTCCGCCCGGTAGTCGCCGAACCCGACGATCACGGCCCTGGCGTCGAGGCTGTGGAGCGCCTCGAGCAGCACGTGGACGCCCTTGTTCCGGAGCAGCTTCCCGAAGTAGACGACGGTCGGCTCGTCCCCGGCGAGGAACGCGGCGAGGCGGTCGGCGTTGCCCTCGTCCGGGTGCCGCTCCTCGCGGCTCCCCGGATTCGGCGGGTCGCGGCGGGCCTCCTCGAGCAGGTCGGCGAGCGCGGCGTCGCGCGCCTGCGGGCGGAACTCGTCCACGTCGACTCCCGGCGGCACCTCGTGGACGTTCTCGACGTGCCCGACGACCTCCTCGAGCACGCGCCGGATGTGCGCCGAGCCGACGAACACGGCCTCGGCCGCGCGCAGCGACTCCCGCCCCCAGGCCTCGAGCTCCGGGCGCCCGCGCATCGAGTACTCGAGCTCGGAGCCGTGCGCCTTCACCCCGATCCGGCCGCCCACCGCGGCGGCCACCGGCGCCCCCATCAGCACGTGGTTGGCGAACAGGAGCTCGGCGTCGCCGAGGGCCCGGAGCGCGGCCGCGTTCGCGCCGACGTAGCGCCGCTGCTCCGCGTCGTCCCACTCCTGGAGCAGCTTTGGTCGCAGGCCCTCGTAGCGGTCGACCACGAACACCGGCAGCAGGCCGTCGGGAAGCTCCGGCCGGACGACGCGGGCGCCGGCCAGGTCGAACCGTTCCGGGTGGCGCTCCTGGCAGACGACCGCGACGTCGTGCCCCGCGCGCGCCCATTCGCGCACGAGCGCGCGCGTGTAGATGTTCGAGCCGGTGCCGCTGAGCAGGTAGCCGTGCCACACGTGGATGCGCACGGCCTGAGTAAAGCGGAGGGGCCGGTACGCCCGGCCCCTCCGGTCGCGGCTAGTTGCCCATGTCGTGGGTGACCGCGCGCAGGGCGTTGACCTGCCCGCTGCCGTACCACGAGTTGCTTCCGGCGCCGCCCTGGCACTCCTGGAGCGAGCCGTCGGGGCGCGTGATCTCCGCGTACGGGACGCCTTCGAGCGCCGACCCGGGAGCGCCGCTGAGCGGGAGCTCCGTCGGACACGGCTGCGCGTCGGCCGTCCCCTGCAGGATCGCGATGACCTGCCCCGGCCGCAGCGTCCCGTTCTGGGGCGTGCTCCCGTCGCCGAAGCGGCTGACGATCAGCGCGGCCACCCCCGCGGCGTGCGGGCTCGCCATCGAGGTTCCCTGGAGGTAGCGGTAGACGGCGGCGCCTTCGAAGACGCGCCGGCTCCCGCCGATCTCCGCCGGCCACGTCGACAGGACGAGGCCGAACGGCCCGCCGTCGGTGCCGCGGCCGTAGTAGAAGTCGCCGCCGGGCGCGGTCACGTCGACGACGCCGACGCCGAAGGACGAGTAGTACGACTTGAGGTAGTCGGTCGCGTCGTCGTCGCCGTCGACCTGCACCGTGTTGCCGACCGCCGAGACGGCGACGACGCCCGGCAGCTCGACGGGCACGACGACGCAGGCGTTCGTGATCTCCCGTTCCTCCTCGGACCCCGGCGGGTAGTCGGGGCTGATCACGTCGATCGTCGGGTGGGCGAGGTCGTCGGCCTGGTTGCCTGCGGACGCGACGACGGTGACGCCCTGGCGCTGTGCGTAGGACACGGCCCGCTTCGCCGCCTGCCACAGGACGCGCTGCTCGGCGCTCGAGCGGCAGTTGTACAGGTACGGGTCCATGAAGTAGCTGTTGTTCGTCACGTCGAGGTGCTGCGAGCCCGCCCACATGAACGAGCACACGACCATGTGGGCGAAGAAGTAGCCGTCGTCGTTCGACGACTTGATCCCCGCGACCTTCACGTTCGGGGCGACGCCGGTGATCCCGAAGCCGTTGTCGGCGGCCGCGATCGTGCCGGCGGTGTGCGTGCCGTGGCCGTTGTGGTCGTCCCACGCGGCCGGGTCGGTGTTCGGCGCGCCCGTCTCGCACGAGACGCTGCGGGCGAAGTCGATGTTCTGGACGAGGTCCGGGTGGTCCTTGTCCAGGCCCGTATCGATGTCGCCGACCACGACGGCCGGGCTCCCGCCGGTGATCTCGTGCGCCTCGAAGGCGTGGATCTGCCGCATGTCCCACTGGAGCGACGCGAGCGAATCGGGCGTCGCGGGCGCGTTCGGCAGGTCGCCCGGCGGCGCCTCCGCGAGGCGCGCGTCGAGCGGGTTCAGCCGGGCGATCGCGGTCGACGCAGCGACCGCCGCGAGGCGCGCGTCGTTCCCCACCGCCTGCGTGAACGTCGAGCTGTCGGACTCGGCGATCGCGACTCCGATCGCGTCGTAGCGCGCGACGAGCGTGCCGCCTGCCATCGCGACCCTCACGCCGACGTCGGCCGGCGTGGCCTCCTGCTTGTAGAGCAGGACGTACGTCCCCGCCGCGGCCGGCCCGACGGCCGCCAGCGCACCGGCGACCACCGCCACCAGGGCGACGATCCGAACGGATCTCTTCATGAGCTCCCTCTCCCCTCTGCGCTCCCTCTCCCGGAGCGCGACGGGGGGATGGTCGCAGAATCCGCTACGTGAGGTGGAAGTAGAGCGCGTGGAGGAGGTCGACGGCCGGGTTGGAGGTGTGCACCGTCACCTCCGGCGGGACGTCGAGCAACGCCTCCGAGTAGTTGAAGATGATTCGCACGCCCGCCTCGACGAGATCGTCGGCGGCCTGCTGCGCGTTGGCGGCCGGCACGGCGAGGACGCCGACGACGATGTTCTTGTCGTGGACGAGCTTCGGCAGCCGGCCGTAGTCGCTGACCTCGACGCGGCCGATCGTGCGGCCGACCTTCTCCGGGTCGGTGTCGACGACGGCGGCGATGTTGATCCCGTGCTCGGCGAAGATCGGCGAGCTCGCGATCGCCTCGCCGAGCCGCCCCGCGCCGACGAGCGCGATGTTGTGCTGGCCCTGCGTGCGGAGGATCCGACGGATCTCGGCGAGCAGCGAGTCGATGTTGTAGCCGACGCCCCGCTTGCCGAACTTGCCGAACCCGGACAGGTCGCGCCGGATCTGCGTGGCGTTGATGTTCGTGTAGTCCGCGATCTCCTGCGAGGAGATGCGGTCCTTGCCCATCTTCTTCGCCTGCGTCAGCACCTGCAGGTACCGCGACAGGCGCGCTGCGACGCCAACCGTGAGCCGTTCCGCCACTGTTCTGTCCTCTGCTCCTCGTGCGGGGGGTTCGTGACTGTCGCAAGCGAGTCTGCCAGTACCGCACGCCGCCACGCGTGGAGAAGTGACAAGCGGCCGCAGGAGCAGCGACTTCGTGACACCGCCGACCGTGCCGGACCGCGGCTCGGCGGCGTGCCTCGGGCCCTCCCGGCCGCCCGCGGCGCGCGGTCGTCCGCCCGATCCTGCACCAGGCTGCGCGAACGTGCCACGCCTGTGGAGCGATCGTCACCAAGTCGGCGCTGCAGACAGGCCCCGCAGGGACGGAGAACCAGGGACAGACCCTGGTTCTCGCCTGAGGAGGCGTCCCGCGGCGCGCGCTACGGGTAGAGCCCGCGGATCGTCGTCGCCTCGGCCACGCGCTCCACCGCGAGCCCGTAGGCGGCGACGCGCACGCTGACGCCCTTCCGCTCGTGGGTGGCCCAGGTCTCCTCGAAGGCGCGGGTGACGATGTCGTTCAGCTTCGCGTTCACCTCGGACTCCTTCCAGAAGTACTCCTGGAGGCCCTGCACCCACTCGAAGTACGAGACGACCACCCCGCCGGCGTTCGCGAGGACGTCGGGAAGCACGAGGATCCCGCGGTCGTCGAGGATCTCGTCGGCGGCCGGCGTCGTCGGCCCGTTCGCACCCTCGAGCACGATCTTCGCGCGCACGCGGTCGGCGTTCCCGGCGTTGATCACCTGCTCGAGCGCGCACGGGGCGAGGATGTCGCAGTCGAGCCCGATCAGCTCCTCGTCCGTGATCGCGTCGGCGCCGCGGAAGCCGGCGAGGTGCCCGGTCTCCTGCTTGTGCGCGATCGCGGACGCGACGTCGATGCCGTCGGCGCGGTAGAGGCCGCCGGAGGTGTCCGACACGGCCACGACGGTCGCCCCCGCGTCGGCGAGGATCCGCGCGAGGTGCGAGCCGACGTTGCCGAAGCCCTGGATCGCGACGCGGAGGCCCTGCTCGCGCAGCCCGCGCTTCCGGAGCGCTCCGCGCAGCGCGTACAGCCCGCCCCGCGCGGTCGCCTCCTCCCGCCCGAGCGAGCCGCCGATCTCGAGCGGCTTGCCCGTGACGACGCCGAGCACGGAGTGGCCCTTGTTCATCGAGTACGTGTCGAAGATCCAGGCCATCACCTGCGGGTTGGTGCCGATGTCCGGGGCGGGGATGTCGCGCTCAGGCCCGATCTCGTTGATGATCTCGCTCGTGTAGCGGCGGGTCATCCGCTCGAGCTCGCGCTGCGACAGCTGCTTCGGATCGACGACCACGCCGCCCTTGGCGCCGCCGAACGGGATCCCCATCAGGGCGCACTTCCACGTCATCCACATCGCCAGCGCGCGGACCTCGTCGAGCGTGACGTCGGGGTGGTAGCGGATGCCGCCTTTCGAGGGACCGCGGGCGATGTTGTGCGTGACGCGGTAGCCCTCGAAGACGGTGACGCTTCCGTCCTCCATCCGCGTCGGGATCGACACGGTGACGGCCTTCTTGCAGCCGGAGAGGACGTTGACGAGGTTCTCGTCGATGCCGAACGCCCGCCCGACCCGGCGGAGCTGGTCCTTCGCGATCTCGTACGGGTTCTCGCGCAGGTGGGTCGGCGGAGGTGCCGCGGTCGCCATGCTCGCTCCTTTCGTCCCGCTGGCGCGGACGGTCGGATCCTAGTGGATCGCTAGCGGATCTCGAACTCGAGCGCCCGTCGCGTCGGAGCGCCGCCGCCGGAGGGGAACGCCGACACGCGCACGCGGTACAGGCCCGCGTCCAGCGCCCGGCCGCCGGGGTCGCGCCCCGTGACGGCGAAGGCGTACCGTCCCGGGAGGACGTCGCGAAGTCGGCCGACCACGCCGATCCGCGACCCGTCCTCGGTGAAGAGCTCCAGGTCGAGCCGCGCGACGGGGTGCACCTGGACGGCGCCGCCGACCGTGCGGATGAGCCCCGCGCGCAGGGTCAGCACGGCGGGCCTCGTGTCGGAGGGGACGAACGCCCGCTGCGAGAGCTCGAGCGCGCCCACGAGCGGGAGCCGCCGCGGGGTGAAGGCGACGGCGAACGGGATCCGCAGCGTCCGCGTCCCACGTCCTCGCACCACGACGGCGCCCTCGGCCGCAGCGCCGCCGGTCGCCGGCTCGCGCACCCGCGCGTCGACGCGAAGGCGCGCCGACGCACCCGGCCGCAGCCGCACCACGCGCGGCGCGACCGTCACCGCCGTGTCGGCGGCGGGGAAGCCACGCCGCTCGACGACGACCCGGAGCGTCAGCGGCCGCGACGAGAGGTTGCTCACGGCGAGCGGCCGGCGCGCGCGCCAGTCCGGGCGGTCGGCATGCCCGAACGCGAGCGTCGCCGGTCGCGCCGCCAGCTCGGCGGCGGCAGCCGCGCCGAGGTCGAGGACCCCCGCTCCCTGCGCCGCCAGCGACTCGCCCGGGATCGGGCGCGCGCTGCCGGTGAGCACCTGCTTCAGCGCCTCGGCGTCGAGGTCGGGACGCGCCTGGGCGAGCAGCGCAGCCGCCCCCGCGACGATCGCGGCCGATGCGCTCGAGCCGTTGATCGTCCCGTACGCGGGCACGCCGTCCTGCGTCGCTCCGGGCTCGCTCGTCGCCACCGTCACCCCGGCGGCCAGGAGCTCCGGCTTCACCCGGCCGTCGAACGCGAGCCCCCGCGACGAGAACGGCGCGACCGCGCGGCCCGGGGGCAGTGGCCGCGACGGCGCCGGCCCGATGGTGATCCCGACGCTGCGGCCGAGGGCCAGCGCCCGCGTGAGGGCGCGCGCGACCTCGGCGGACACCGAGACCACCGGCACCGGGACGCGCTCGTCGAGGCCGAGCGACCCCGGCGGGATCGGCACGCCGTGGACGAGGACGGCCTCCGCTCCCGCCTGCGCCGCGTGACGAGCGACGCGGGCGGTGTCGGCGCCTCCGGGAACGACGGCGGCGCGGGCGGCAACGCGGCTGAAGCCCTCACGGTCGAAGAAGTCGGCGAGCTCGATCCCGGCGGCCTGCTCGGCCGGTGGAGCGGACGGCGAGACGAGTGCCGGGATGCCGACGCCCATCGACATCGCGCGCACGGGCGAGACCGACCCTGCGAGCGGGACGACGCGGTCGACGAGCACGCGGAGGCCCGTGCGGACGACGAGCCTCGTCCGCTGCTCGCGGGCGCGGAGGTCGGCCGCCCCCACCGTGAGCGCGGCCGGCGCGCCGCCCGGGCCCGCGACGCTGCCGAACCCCGGGCCTGCCAGCCCGTCGTTCCCGCCGGGTGCGACGACCAGCGTGTCGAGCTTCAGCGCCCCCGCCGCCGCCCGCGCCGCCGGCCCGTCCGCGAACGCGGCGTACGGTTCGGCCACGCCGACGAGCGCGATGCGCGCCGCGTCGTGCGCGTCGCCGTCGCCGTTCGGGTCGACCGCCCGCTCGAGCCCCGCGATCAGCTGGTCGGAGCGCCCGTAGACCGCCCACTCGCCGGTTGCGTCCCGCTGCCAGCCCGCGACGCGGATCGGCAAGATCGAGGCGCCGATCGCCACGCCGGCGAGGCCGCCGGGCGCACCGGCGCCGCCGATGATCCCCGCAAGCTCCGTGCCGTGCCGCTCGAGCTCGCCCGTCCCGTCCGGGTTCGCCGCCGCCCGGGCGTCCTCGCTCCCGCCGACGACGTCGACGCCGCGGAGGATGCGCCCGCGGAGGAACGGCTGCGACGCGTCGACGCCCGTGTCGAGGAGCGCGATCGTGACCCCGCGGCCGTCGAAGCCCGGCAGGCCGACGTCGTCGGGACGGGTGCCTGCCCCGGCGGCGAACGCGCGCAACGAGAGCACGCGCGACGAGACGGCGGCCGGGAACGCTGCGCGCACCGGGTAGACGCCTGCCACCTCCTCGGCGCGCTCGAGCAGCGCGACGGTCCGCGGGTCCAGCATCGCCGAGAAGCCGTTGAGCACCCGCGCGTACTTGAACTCCGGCTGCACCTGCGCCCCCTGCAGCGCCATCCGGGCGACGAACCGGTTCTGCGCGCCCAGCGCCTCCCGTGTCCATGCGCGCTCCTGGCGGTCGGTGGCCACGCCGCCCGCAGCTGCGACGCGGTCGCCGAGCGACGGGATCGTCAGCACGACGAGGAACCGCTGCCCGACCGGCACGGCGGGCCGGGGGTCGCCCACGAGCCCGCGCCAGCCGGCCGGCGCGGTCGCGGGCGCGCCACCGGCGCCGTGGGTCGCGCCGAGGACGGCGGCTGCGGCCGCGGCGGCGGCGACGAACCCGAGCATGGCGAGGCGGGGCGCAGGACGATCAGGCATAGGCGTCGAGGCCAAGATAGAGCGGGTACGCGACGGGCTGCGTGTACCGGGCTGCCGAGGCGATCATCGCGGCGTTGTCGGTACAGAGGGCGAGCGGTGCGAACGCCGCCTCCGGGAGGGTCGCCCGCAGCTCCGAGTTCGCGGCGACGCCGCCGACGACGGCGACGCGCTCGAGGCCCGTCCGCCGCTGCGCCTCGCGGAGGCGGCCCGCGAGCGCCGTGACGATCGCCCGCTGGTACGCCGCTGCGAGGTCGGCGCGGCGCTCGGCGAGCGTCTCCTCGCCGAGGTCGCGCACGGCGTAGAGGAGCGCCGTCTTGAGCCCCGAGAACGAGAAGTCGAGCCCCGGCACGCGTGCGACCGGGAACGAGAACGCGTCGGCGTCGCCGTCCCGGGCGAGCCGGTCGATCGCGGCCCCGCCCGGATAGCCGAGGCCGAGGATCCGCGCTCCCTTGTCGAAAGCCTCTCCCGCCGCGTCGTCGAGCGTCGAGCCCAGCAGCTCCGAGGAGCCGCGCTCGCGCACGTCGAGCAGCATCGTGTGGCCGCCGCTCGCGAGCAGGCAGACGAACGGCGGCTCGACCGGGTCGGGCCGGAGGTAGAGCGACGCGACGTGGCCCTCGAGGTGGTCGACGGGGACGAGCGGCAGACCGCGCGCCCACGCGAGCGCCTTCGCGGCGGACAGCCCCACGAGCAGCGCGCCGATCAGGCCGGGCCCGCGCGTCACCGCGACCCGGTCGACGTCGTCGAGCGAGGCCGCGGCGGCGTCGAGCGCCGCCCGGATCACCGGCACGACGTTCTCGAGGTGGTGCCGCGACGCGACCTCGGGGACGACTCCACCGAACGGTGCGTGGAGGGCGGCCTGGGAGGCGACGATGTTGGCCGCGATGCGCCCATCCTCGTCGACCAGTGCCGCAGCCGTCTCGTCGCAGGACGTCTCGATCCCGAGGATCACGACGTGAGGGAACCCGTGGTTCCCCCACGGGCCTCCTTGTCACCCCTCGACATCGAGCCCCGGATCCCGCCACATGATCAGCGCGTCCTCGCGGTTCCGCGTGGGAGAACCCATGGTTCCCCCACGGGCCCCCTCCTTCTCACCCCTCGACATCGAGCCCCGGATCCCGCCACATGATCAGCGCGTCCTCGCGGTTGTCGGTGTAGTAGCCGCGCCGGATCCCGCGCCCCTTGAACCCGAGGCGCTCGTAGAGGCGGATCGCGCCGGCGTTCGACACTCGCACCTCGAGCGTGTACCCGCGGCGGCCCTCGCCGCCGGTGAGCTCGAACAGACGCTCGAGCAGCGCCGTGGCGATCCCCTTCCGGCGGTGGTCCGGCGCGACGGCGATGTTCATCACGTGCCACGCGTCGACGTAGCGCGAGATGATCATGTAGCCCATCAGCTCGTGGGTCTCGGGGTCGAAGGCGCCGAGGCAGATCGAGGCGGGCTTCGCGAGCTCGCCGGCGAACATCGACCGCGACCAGGGCGTCGGGTAGGAGGCGCGCTCGATCGTGTCGATCGCGCCGAGGTCGCGGAGCCCGAGCCGGCGGAAGTCGACGCGCGTCGGGGCCTTCACCGGGTCGTCGTCCTCTCGGCGTCCGGGACGCGGAGGTAGAGGGGCTCGACGGCGTCCGCGTCGCCGAAGTCGCGCGCGAGCGCGGCGTGGTGCCGCGCCCAGGGTACGTGCACGGGGTCGCCGTCCGGCGGAACCTCGGCGCCGCGCTCCTCGAGCAGCGCGCGGTAGCGGACGGCGCCGTCCCCGACGCAGACGTCGCCGGGGTCGAGCGCGAGGTCGGCGGGCGCGAGCACGACCGGTCGTCCCTCGGTGAGGGTGAACACCTCACGTCGGCGGGCGTCGATCACGGGGATGACACCAGGCAGGTTCGCGG